>NZ_JBHXAS010000002.1:0-125646 GCF_042727425.1 Peribacillus sp. NPDC060253 | reverse complement strand
GTATTTCTTAATTATATGTGTGCTAAACAGCACCGCTTTACAGGTAGTTTTTAAAAGGAATTTCTTACAAATGCTAGAACCCTTGATATGACTGGGTTTCTTAAAAGTCACAAATTTAGGGATTAACCTGATTGACGCTGAGTGATTTTATTGGTGGATGGTGGTAATGGTTATCTTTTGTTAATCACTGATTTAGGGATTATTAAAACTGTGATTATTAAAAACCGTTAATCCTTACTATTACTGGCTTTTTAGGTGGTTAAAGTCACAAGGTTAATTTAGGGATTAACCACCTTGCTATATAAGGCTTTATTATAGTTATTAGTCACACCCTATAGGGATTTTTAAATAATGGTCGTCAAAAAAGTAAAAAAGCCTAACCCCTAGAGGCTAAGCAATGTTACCGCAAGGCTAATTAAAGCTGTTGCCAGTTCAATAACCTTACTTGAAATCTTCATCTCAAAAGAGAATTTAATTTCCATTGGGTTTCACCCTTTAGAAAGGGTAGGATTTTCGATTTATAGAAGCCCTAGCGGACTAAATACGAAACCCCTTCTCGATGGTATTGCAATTCCTAGTATACTTAAAATACCTTTAATTGTAAATGTAGTAAAATTAAAGATTATTCGATTTGTTGTGAAGGGAAATGGATCATTTTGTCGAATTGGTAAGATGAAAGAGAGAGGATAATTATGACAGACTTAACTATGATTGAAGCTTTTTGGAGAATTTTACCCGCTGCATTGTTGGTACCTTTTATAACCTTCTACTTAGGTAGGTTAGGAAGTTATAAGGATAGGAAATTAAAGTATCGAACTTTTCTTGATGTTGATGAACTAGTGGCTAAGTATAGATTAGAAAATTTACCTAATCTTAAGAATGGAACAAAGTTGATAATTCCAAAAGAACATAAAAGTTTAGAAGAAGAAATAAACGATCAGATTAAACAGAGAAAGTATGACTCAAATAATACACTCAATTATCTTAAAATAAGCCCTCTTGGAGAAAGTATCATCACAAGTGGTTGGCTTAAGGTTGAAATGAGAAGTACTAAAGAAAAAGAAAAATGGTACTTAGTTTGTTCTTTACCTATAATAAAAAAAGACGAAGAAGTGTATATACCTACTGATCAAATAGATAAATTGAACTATGAATACTACATTTCGGAAATCAAAGTTAAGTACCAAACCCAAGCAGGTGAGAAACTTCTTTTTAAAAGGTCTAGTAGGAAAAATAAAAAAAATGAAACTGTTGTAAAAGACTCACACGGTGTAAAAAAATGGAATTTATTTTATTACGGTATTCAAAACACTAACGGTAGTAACGCTGAATGGATATTCTTAAATAGAGACAAGGAAAGCGACAAGGAATAGCACCTATTTTGGGTGCTTTTTTTTGGGTGAAATATCGCTTCATTTCTGTTCATACATGTGCATTCAGATATATTTTTTTTACACAAAAGCTAGTCAGGACAAGGCTTTATACCCTATTTCAATAACACCAATGCACAAATAATAAAAAAGGCTAACACCTTTTATAGTGTCGTCTCATATTCTTTCACCTTTTTATAGAATGTTGCCTTCTTCATTTCAATAGCGTCCATAAATGCCACTGCTGTAATCTTTCCAGCCTTCCATTCCTTGTACAACTTGCCCCACTCTTTAGGAAGTTCTAAAACTGGTCGTCCTAAATGCTTTCCTTTAGCTTTAGCAACTGCTATTCCTTCTTTCTGACGCTGTTGGATATTCACTCTTTCCTGTTCAGCCATTGCAGTATAAACCTCTATAATGATGTTGTTAATCATATCTATAGCCCATTCTTGTCCCTCAGGTACGTCTTGCATAGAGGTAGGAAGGTCAATAATCTTAACTCTGATACCTTCTTCTTTAAACTGGTTCAAGTAACCCTTAATCAGTTCCTTATTACGCCCTAGACGGTCAATAGATTTAATATAAAGGGTATCGCCTTCCCTCATAGCTTTAAGCATGTTCTGAAAGCCCTCACGTTCCATATCCTTTCCGCTTGCCTTATCACTGAATATGTATTTCTCGTCCGTTACATAGGATTTTAACGCTTCTAGCTGTCTATCTAAGTTCTGTTCTTTAGTTGATACACGTACATAGCCGAAATTGATCCCCATTGATTAAAACCACCGTATCTTTATTTGATAGTCTTAATATACACAAAGCGTCCAGAAAGGTCAATTAGTTTATAGGCGTTTATAAAGGTTTATTTTCACCACTTAATAGATGTTATTTTGGCTGTTTTTCAACCATCAATAAAGGTGTACCTTTATAGACTTACAAAAAATTCTGACGAAGTCCTATATTAAATATTGAAAAACAAAATGACTAAGATTGGAGTTAAAGCGATAATAATGGAAGATTTATTAAAATATTTACAGGCGTTTATTCATGTAATCAATATCTCCAAAGTTTCGTTTCATGCTTCTAAAGCTATTCGTCGTTATACCCAAAAGAAGAAAAAGTAAGTACCACAGGAACGAATGGTGGGCTACAATCAATAGTGTTGTATAAGTACCCACCACACGCCCACGCATAGCCCATACAGTACGATACCAACGCAAGGAAGTGAGACATAGCAAGGGATAGAAAACACCTCACACCGCCACCAGTGAGGCAAGGACAAGGCAAGACAACACCATGATGCAAGCGACAAGACAAGGTCAAAGAACGAATGAGGAACAATGAAACAAACAATAGAAGAGAAGTGAATGAATGGTGGTAGATCAATACTAAATAAAGAGGTCAACCGTACCGCAAGGCATGGCTAAACAGAGAAGGGGTACATGGGTGGGGCGACCCCCTCAATCCCCCCTGTCTGGTGGTTGTAAAATATAGCTATCAGTTTAAAAATATTTTATGGTAAATATTGTATGTAAGTGGAAGGGATCTAACGGAATTACTAGTGGAACTTTAGTAATATAAAGTTACTATATTTATCCAATGGATGATATAATTGTATTATCAAATAAAAGGAAGTGTTGTTATGGTTCAAGTACCTGCTTTTTGTGATAATTGTGATAATATTTTTCCGTCAGGAATGGATTTTGAAAGCACTATAAACGTAACAATGACGGGTAATAAGGCTAGATGCCCTAAGTGTAAACACTGGGCTAGAATCCCTGATGGTGTTTTCAATTTCTATAGTAATGCTATTGAAGTCTTACAAGCGACTGAAACAACTGTTAAAGACCTTCAAAAGTTTTACACTATAATTCAAAATGCTAGTAAAGAAGATGCAACACCTCAAGCAGTTAAAGAAGAAATAGAAAAAGAAGTTCCAAAACTATCATTTTTAGCAAAATACCTTCCTCAAAATGCTAAAGAATTAGGTGTTTACCTAACTGCAATTGGTTCTATTCTAAATGGGTTAACTGGTGGAAGCATAGAAATCAATCCACATATAGAAATCAATCCTAAAACAGAAATAAATCAACAAATTTATGTAGAACAGCCATACAAACAATTTGCACCAGCTTTAGAGGTACATACACCTATAGAGTTACCTAATAGAAAAATTGGCAGAAATGAATCATGTCCATGTGAAAGTGGAATAAAATATAAATATTGTCACGGTAAATAAAAATAAAACCACTAGCCATTATAGCTGGTGGTTTTATTGGGTAATTGATCTTTATTTAAGACTGGTTACTTTAATGTTAAAAGCTTTTTAATTCCTTAATGGAATAAGCAGGCTTTCTTTTGTGTAGCATAGCATGGCAATTAGGACATACAGGTCTTAAATCAGCAATAGGGTCAACTTCATATTCTTCACCGATAGTATGTAATTCTTTAAGGTGGTGAACATGAATAAAGTCTTTACCTAATTCACCATATGTCCTTTCAAAATTAAAATCACAAATTACACAACTATACCCATAGTGTTCAATACATTTCCTTCTGGCTACTGGGTTACGTTCATAAACGTTAACAGATATTTGTTTGGTAGCCCCTTCTGTGTATTTTGCTGGGTTATCTACTTCCTCAGTGATTTTATTAGGATATTCTTCGTTTTCATCACTAAATTCCCATATAATTTTCACTGGTTTAGTATCCTCATATTCTTTTACTCTACCATTTCCTTGATACACAAAGTTAGGGTCACTACTGTCCTCACGTGTAAATATATAAATGTTTCCACTCGGATTTAACATAGCTTGAATTGTTGGTGTTGCCAAAGAATGATGGTTTTTACCAAACCACTGAAAATCATCACCAATAAATTTATTGTCATAATCATGACCAGTTCGTCCAGCAGAGTTAATATTGGCAAATATAAAGATGTCCTTATTAAAGGTAGTGTAACCAGTGTTCCAAATACCACCTTGTTTTTCTTCGGGTACATTGAAAACACTATAAACATCTTTTCTAGAGTATTCCTTTCCTACTTTTATAGCGAGAGTGTTAATATTTTTTGGACTATCAACAAGTATAGAAATCTTCTTTAATGTTTGTGGGTTTAGCGGCATTGAAGACGCTTGAAAACCTTCAACTAAGTACTTATCGTATTCACGATCTTCTAAATTTAAATCTTCAAGTAATACAGGACTATTCAGTAAGTTTCTTATATATCTAACAGGTACTCGGTAATTTTCTTGATCGCTTTCTTCATAATAATGTTCGTCTCTTTCTGCTGAATAAATCGGTTCACCAGTAACTTCCACTACTGCATAAATTCCACGCTTTAGCTTTGGCTTACCGTTTAGTTGTTCCTTATTTCTATAATCGTGACCAACTCTAATAACACCTAATTGTCCTTCTTTAAACCAGTCTTTTTGCCAACTAGTTATAGAAAATGTATCTTCAACTTTATTTGAGGCTAAGAAGTCATCAATAGCCCACTTTTTTGGATTACAGAAAAATGTCCAAAAACCTGTAGGTTCAACTTTATGTTCATTTTTATTTTCTGTTTCTATACCTAACTCTTTTAATTTAGCTATTCTAACATTTTCATCAGTAGTGGAAGCATAGGTATCCCCATTATATGTCCAAGTTTCACCAAAAAATATTCCGCTTTCTACTTGCTTATATGGTATGTATTCATAACCTGTATAATTTTTTAACCATTTTGAAACTGTTTGAATAGAAGGAAATTCATTTAATTCTGTTCCATTTTTAAAAATAATTACTGGTTTTTCAAGATTATTAACTGCAACAGGTCGTCTTAGTGCCATTGCTTTTCCCCCTTAAGTCTCACTAATAAGTATTTATCTGATAGGTATGCACTAGAATAAATCTTTTCATTATATTTTCTTAAAATCCCTTAGGTGTTAATTTTAATTTCTATATTCTCGACTAAAACTATAGTACCATAAATTCCCTAATGAAGTTTTGGCTTTAAAAGAATTTTTGCCTACATAAAAATGTCCTATTTTGTTCGTCATTTGCAAGTACGTAATTGTAGAGGCATTTAGACAACCTCTAACAATCATAAACTGAGGTGCTAAAAATGGGGAAGACAACAACTAAGAAAAAGAAACCAGTTACTATAAATGTTACAGTAATCAATAAACCGTCTGAACAGGCAATCTTAAATACAGCAAAGATTTTAAAGACTTTAGGCATATCTGCTTAAGGTCTTTTTTATTTTTTTTTTTAGTTCTACCCAAAAACACGACTAACTGGTAGTGGGAAAACCACGACACTATATTCCCTCCTTCATCATGCGCATGAGTTGATCAATCGAAATATCATTACACTTGAAGATCCCATTGAAAATGTATCCGAAAAGGTTCTGCAAGTCCAAATCAATGAAAAGGCGGGCATTACGTATTCTGTCGGATTAAAAGCAGTGCTAAGGCATGATCCCGATGTGATTATGGTTGGGGAAATCAGGGATTCCGAAACGGCGAAAATTGCAGTGCGTGCCGCATTGACCGGTCATTTGATCCTTACGACCATGCATACTAGGGATGCACGAGGAGCCATCTCCAGGTTACTTGAATTCGGTGTCAGCATGCTAGAGATAGAACAGAGTTTGATTGGCGTGACAGCACAACGGCTGGTTGAGTTGAGATGTGTTCCCTGTAAAGGTGACTGTGCGCGAGCTTGCCAGATGACTGTAAGGAATAAAAGGGCTAGTGTGTATGAATTGCTATATGGAAAAAGCTTGGCTGAGGTTCTCCAGATGTTGGGGGGAAAAAGAAAGACTTCAATAGACTACCGTCAATTAAAGGATGAAATAGGAAAAGCGGTTGTATTGGGCTATGTGGATTCACATGAATTTGAACGGTTGGTATACCATGAAGCTAAAGAGTAAATGGAAGATAAAAGAACAAGCAGTCTTTATTTCGAAGTTAGGGGAATTATTGAGTCATGGCTATCCCTTGGCAGATGCTTTACATTTTCTCGAGTTTCAGGAATCAAAGAAGAAAGCGGCGGATTTCACTAAGGCTATACAGGATTTAAGGAACGGATATCCGTTGCATCAAGTATTGACCCATCTTTATTTTCATCCACAACTTGTAAGTTATATTTTTTATGGAGAGCAATATGGCGACCTGGATCGGGCGTTGAAAGAAGGAGGGCGATATTGGAAGAAAAGAACGGAAGATATGGAAAAAGTAAAAAAGTTAATGGTGTATCCCTTGTTTTTGATGTTTTTTATAAGTATCGTGTTTTATATTCTGCAGAGTGTCCTCCTTCCTGAATTTCAGACCATTTTTTTCACGATGGATGTTGATCAGAATATCTTCCTCAAAATATTGTCAGCTTCTTCGTTCATTCTCCCTGTTATCCCCTTCATTTTGCTCGGATTGCTCCTATTCATGTATGTACTCAAACGATTTTGGTTTAACGGATTATGCCCATTAAGACAGAGAAGGATTTTAATGAGCATTCCGATATCAGGGACCTTCATCAAGTTATATGAAACGTATTTTTTTGCAAGCCAATTAAGTGGTTTACTTTCCGGAGGGCTATCCATTAACGAGAGCATTAAATTGTTCTCTAAAAACCAGCAGCAGCCTTTTTATCAAAAACTATGCTCGATCATTAAGGATGATCTTACCGAGGGAAGATCGCTCGAAATGATCTTTCGGGAGCTCCCTTATTTTGATGCGAATTTACCAGTTGTAGCTGCAAATGGCCAAAAATATGGCAGACTTGATGCGGAGCTGCTTCATTACAGTCGTTTTTTGCTGGAGAGAATTGAAGAGAGAATGAATGCAATTTTGAAAACCATCCAGCCTCTTATGTTTTCTTTGATAGGTCTTTTGATCGTTTCCATTTATTTAGCTGTTTTGCTGCCGATGTTCTCTCTGCTAGAAGGTATATAGTTATTAATGAATTCTGGAGGTGAATCTGCTCATGAAACCATCTGGAACCTGATGGTTTCATGGGTAGGGAGATATGAAGAAAGTGATGAATGAAAAAGGTTTTACACTAATTGAGATGCTTATTGTTTTGCTTGTCATATCCATTCTTCTAATTATTACAATCCCCAATATCACAAAGAATCAATCGACGATCCACTCTAGAGGATGTGAAGCATTCGTGAAGATGGCTCAAGCCCAGGTGCAAGCATATGAGATTGACAATGGAAAACTGCCTATAAATATCGATGAATTGGAAAGTCAAGGGTATCTTAAACAGACTTCCTGTCCAAATGGAGATGATATTAGTTTGGATAACAAAGGAAAGATTACGGTTGTTCAGTAGGAGAAACGCGAATGTACAGCATTCCAATGGGGGGTATACCCTGACCGAAACCCTTATTGTCCTCTTCATTTTTGTACTTCTGATTTCCATCAGTCCCAATTTATATCCTAGCTTCACGAAAGGAATGGAAAATAGGCTTTTTCTTTCTCAATTGCATGACGACCTTTTCTATGCACAACAGTATGCCATCAGCCATGAAAGCTTAGTTTACCTCCATTTTGATAATACGAACAAGATTTATACCGTTTCATCATTTTATGATGGAATCGTTCTAGAGAGAAAGATTCCAAAGGATATACACTTTTTAAGTGGCACATTAGGGTTTAGCTTTCATTTCAATCAATATGGAAATGCTTCAAAAGCCGGAACGCTGACGATTGACACTTCAAAAGGAAATTACAAATTGGTGCTCAATATCGGTAAGGGGAGGTTCAGGATTGAGAAATTGTAAGGGATATGTCTACCTTGAGCTGATAGCAGCCTTTTCTGTTTGTATTTTCTTAATCCTTTCCATTTTACCGATTCTTGAGGAGTTAATGATACATCGGGAAAATGTTGTCATAAGGACAGAGGCCCATCATTTACTATATGAAAGATTGACGGCATTCGTGGATGGGGAAATTCAAGCACTTGAACAGGAAATCATTATCCAAAAAAGATCGTATGTATTGATTTGGAAGGACAACGGGGAATTACCGGGAATGATTGAAGGGTGTGTACGTTATGAAGATGCATCAGGTAAAAGTGAATCCATTTGTGATGCTGCGAAAAAATGATGGCTTTACAATGATCGAAATGCTTTTTTCTTTAATGATTTTAATGACGACATCTCTATTTGTCTTACAGCTTTTTTCAATCATTCACACCCAGATTGGGTCAAGCGAGAAATTGCACCCTAAAGAGTGGGAGGTCTTTACTATGCAAATGCAGCAGGAGGTCAGGAGTTCTAAAGTTCAGGATGTAATGGGAAATAAATTATATTTGCTATCGGGCGAACAATTATCATCCATTGAGCAATATGAAGATATGGTCCGCAGGCGTGTGAATGGTATGGGACATGAGGTCATCTTGCAAAATATTTCGGAATTCCAGGTAAAAAAGGATGGCAGTTTCATTGTTATCCATATAACGGATAAAGCAGGGACTACTTTCAGTCGAAGATTTCATCCTTTTCTTAGAAATGAGAAGAAAGTCGATGAATAATCAAAAAGGAGTCGTTTTCCCGATGGTCATGATTGTAGCGAGTGTTTTTATCATGTTCACGATATTAATGATCGATCAATTTATCATCGATAAAAAATTTTATAAAGAAGTGGAAGAATCGTTGGTGGCAGATCATCTTGTCCATCTTGCCGTAAAGGATGTGACAGCAGAGTGGGTAGGAGAAATCCCCAAGATCACTCAAGGGGAGATTTCATACCCAAATGGTGTGGTGCGGTATTCCTTGACGAAACAGGATGGACCTTATGTTTATATTGAATTTACTTCCACAACTATAAATGACCGAGTGGGCAGGGTCATCATTCAGTACGATACAGAAGTGGGGAGAGTGATAGAATGGATAGAAAAACAGGCTGTGTGATGTTCTAGGCCAACAGTCTTAGTTTACTCATATTAAAAGAGCCTGAAGGGTGAGGGATGTGTTTATGAAACACATGAGGGATAAAAGTGGCGTATACCGGGCATACTTTGCATAGGGTGATGTTATATGTCTACAAATGCTTATATTAAATATCTGACTCAACAGCTTGTTGAATATTTCAATCTGACTAAAAAAGAACGTAAAGAAAAGCGCCGACATAGAAAAGAGGATAAAAATCATGGTATATCCCATTGGTTTGGCATTGTCCCTTTCGCTTTGTCGATGTTCGTAAGGAATAATATCAAAAAATAAAACAGATGTCCTGATCCTAGGACATCTGTTTTTTTTATTATGCAACGTTTACCTATCCCAACGCTCTATCTGAAAGGTAAAATAATCCTCCGTTAATGATGGAGATTCTAATGTTCGGTTCATATTGCGCTTTTAATGCCTCTTTTTCGGTATAATAGCTGTCACTTTTTTCATCCATATCTTTGTAAAAATGCTCCAATAAATTCAAGTCATTCTGCCAGCGCAATATGGCTTCTTCCGCCCAAGAATGGTCATCCCCTTCGAAACTTCTTCTGATGTATGTATCCAGTCTTGCCAATCCACTCTTTGGCATGATTAGCGGTGAAAGTGTATAGGAGTAATCCGGTATTTTTGGGGTGACCTTAACCGGTAAAACCCGATGGTGAAAACCTTCCATGATCTCGCCTGAGATTAAATTCAATCCGATCGACATAAAGGTATCTTTTTTACGATCGCATTGATAAGATATCTTCACATTCATGGTTAGCCAGGGGTACAATGGATTATTCCCACCTTTTGATTGAGTTGTATTCTCAAAAAGCCGAGTATACCCTGCAAGCTTTTTTGTTGATTGAATGATCTGATGTAGGCGAGGAGATCCAAAATGAATCATTTCTCCCTTCAAATCTGGTGGAGCTTGTTCTGGATTGGTAATGAAAGTAATCTTGGCTGGATTCGGAATGCCACCTGTTTTTTCTAGATAGTGCCAATAAAAGGGACGGTTCATTAATTCTTTATCCATTTCGATCGTCAATTGGACTGTTAGGTGGGCTGGTGTATTTTCTAGTATTTCACAATCATTGGCATTAAAGTATGTTAGTAAAAAATCATGAATTTCCTGTTGCTGCATGGACCTCACCTTCTTTCATCGATTGAGCGAATTGAATTAACGACGAAAAATTATCCATCTTGATTTTCATTTCGCCCTCTGTCTTGGATTCACCGACCACATCAATTAAATATTCTTCAATGTTGCTAATATCCAGTTTGGTTAGGATATCATCCAATTCACCAATTACTTTTTCAAATAAATTAATTTTTTCGTAAAGTAACTTCATAATATGTTCTTCCACTGTATTTTTCGTGGCAAAGTTATAAATCATCACATCTTCTTCCTGACCAAGCCGATGAATCCGCCCAATTCTTTGCTCAAGTCTCATGGGGTTCCATGGCAGGTCAAAATTAATCAAGTGATGACAAAACTGAAGATTTATTCCTTCCCCGCCAGCTTCTGTTGCAATTAGTACCTGTATATTCTTTTGGAATAATTCTCGCATCCAGTCTTTCTTTCCACGCTTAAAACCGCCTCGGAAAGGGACTGAGGAAATTCCATTTTGTTGTAGATACCATTGCAGATATAGCTGAGTGGCCCGGTATTCGGTAAAGATAATCACTTTGTCATCAATTTTCTTGATCAGTTCCAAGGCTTTTTCAGCCTTGGAATTCTGAACCGTTTCATTCACTTTAGTAAATAAATCATCAAGCTTTGCCAAAAAGTCAGGCGAAGGTTGTTCGTATTTAGCTTTCATATTCTTTAATGTATAAAAAACCGCCTCTCTGCTGCTGCATGCTTCCCTTTGGAGGGTGAGAGCCGAAAAGGCGCTACCTTTTGATCCATCCGAAATCGGCTTGAATTGGGAAACGGCGTCGTACAAGGCCTGTTCAGTTGGGGAAAATTCAATGGTGATCGTTTCCACATGCCTTTTTGTCCATTCAATACCAGTATCGGCCCGCCGATTTCGAATCATAACAGTGTTGACCAGTTCCTTTAGGTGTTCATCTTCAATTATGTTCCTTCCTTTCCCTTTATATTTTTCTGAAAAGAGTGAGGCATTTCCCAAGTGTCCTGGTTTCAATAACGAAACAAGATGAAAAATTTCTTCTACTTTATTTTGAATCGGAGTTGCTGTCAGGAGCAAACAAAATTTCTTTTTCAGATTTTGGACGAACTCATAATTCTTCGTCTTATTATTTTTAAGTTTGTGAGCTTCGTCAATAATGATGAAGTCATATTCCTGATTGAAAATAATATCACGATGTGGAGCGCGTTTCGCTGTATCTATGGATGAAATGACCACATCGCAGGAGTCCCAAACATAACTTTTTCGCTGAACGACTGCTGGAATATGAAACTTGGTATTCAATTCAAAAGCCCATTGTGTCACAAGGGAGGCCGGTACAAGGATCAATACTTTTTTTACAAGGCCTCTAATCATATACTCTTTTAGGATCAAGCCAGCCTCGATTGTTTTTCCGAGCCCTACCTCATCGGCTAATATGGCTTTGCCATTCATCTTTTCCACTACTTGTTTTGCTGCTTCCAATTGGTGGGGAAGCGGGGTTAACTGCGGAAGGTGCTTGGGCGCCTGTAAACCTTCAAAATCTGGGATGATGAGATTTTCCTCCATTTGAACAGCCAGCTTATACAGCTCCCAATTTCCCCATGGACCATCATTCTCAATCTTTTGTAGAAACTCGTCATTCCATTCAGAATTGAAGGATATATTGATTTTCATAGAAATAACTCCCTCTTAAATCATAAATTCCTTAATATAAGGTCAAAATCCGAACATTACATATGTAAAGTAAGAAAAATATTTATCTTCAAAAGATATTGCAGAGATAAGTTTCTTAGGGTAGGATATAAGTATATTTAGAAAATTCTAATTTACAAACGCTAAAAATGAATCGTTTTATCTCGATTTTGCAGTTCGCGTGCTCTTAGTATGAGCTATAGGCTCCTGCTTTATCCATGATAACTGAAGGAGATCATTCAATTGGTTCCGGAAAGTTTTTGGAGTGTGGGGTCTTTAAATGCTTCCGATGCTTTACTAATGGTTGGGAGTGATTCACTTGCTTTCATTGGTAGACATTTATATGCGGGTGAAGATAAGGGGAGAGACTACGGATGTAGCGCCGAAGGAGCAAACTTAGCAGTGAATCTCTCAGGCAAAAGAACTCTTATTGGACGCAACTCTGGAGAGCGCCGCCCGTATTGGGATGGCCACCAAAGGGGAAAACCTATTATATAGGTAAACTTTCAGGTTTCAGGACAGAGAAAAAGCTCAAACGGGCTTTCTCTGTCCTTTTTTGTGCTTTTTTTACATCATGACTCAGGATTTCTGATGGGTATGACAAGAAGCTTTTTGAAGCCGATTTAAATTTTAAAAAATCCGAGGGGGGTCATTTTTTGACCAATTTAAAAAGAACACCACTATTTGAGGTTTATCGTGAATGCGGAGGGAAAACGATTGATTTTGGCGGCTGGGAACTTCCTGTCCAATTTTCGGGTATCAAGGATGAACATGAAGCCGTACGTACTAAAGCGGGTTTATTCGATGTTTCCCATATGGGGGAAGTGGATGTTAAGGGTCCTGGAAGCCTTTCTTTTTTACAGAAGATGATGACCAATGATGTATCAAAGCTGCAACAGGGTGGTGCCCAATATACGGCTATGTGTTATGAAAACGGAGGCACGGTAGACGATCTCATCGTTTATAAAAGGGCTGAGGATGATTACCTGCTAGTAGTCAATGCAGCGAATACAGAAAAAGATTTCAATTGGCTGCAAGCTAATCTTTCGGAAGATGTCCAAATTACGAATGTATCGAGTGACTATACACAGCTAGCACTTCAAGGACCATCTGCAGAAAAGATATTGCAAAAACTATCAGAAAATACTGCCTTAAGTGAAATTGGATTTTTCAAGTTCAAGGAAAATGTCATGATAAATGGTATCTCCACGATGGTATCCCGTACTGGATATACGGGTGAAGATGGTTTTGAAATATATAGCCGCAGTGAAAATGGCCCGGCCCTTTGGAAGGCAATTCTTGATGCTGGCAAGGAAGAGGGGATACAACCGATAGGTTTAGGTGCCCGTGATACCCTGCGTTTTGAAGCAAAACTGCCGCTTTATGGGCAGGAGCTTTCAGCGGACATCACCCCAATAGAGGCCGGGATTGGCTTTGCGGTTAAAGTGGATAAGGAAGCTGACTTTTTCGGAAAAGCAGTTCTTGCTGAGCAAAAGGAGAACGGGACTTCTCGCAAGCTTGTAGGAATTGAAATGATTGACCGTGGCATTCCTCGTCATGGTTATAAGGTTTACAGCGGAGACAAAGTCATTGGCGAGGTCACCACTGGTACCCAATCTCCAACATTGAAGAAAAATGTTGGATTGGTACTTATCGATAAGGAATTTTCGGTACTGGATGCCGAAGTCGAAGTGGAAATCCGTTCCAAACGATTGAAAGCCGTTATCATACAAACACCTTTTTATAAAAAACCACGTAAATAGAGGGGAATGGTCATTAGATGAAACATCGTTATTTACCCATGACAGAGCAAGATAAAAAAGAAATGTTAGAAGTGATAGGGGTACCTACTGTTGAAGACCTTTTCAATGATATCCCTGAAAGTGTTCGCTTTCAAAGAGAATATGACATCAAACAAGCTAAATCAGAGCCTGCACTAATGAAAGAATTATCGAAGCTTGCTGCCAAGAATGCGGATCTTAAAAACTATGCATCATTCCTTGGCGCGGGTGTGTATGACCATTATGCACCAGTCATCGTCGATCATGTTCTTTCACGTTCTGAATTTTATACGGCTTATACACCCTATCAGCCTGAAATTTCACAGGGGGAGCTGCAGGCCATCTTTGAATATCAAACGATGATCTGTGAATTGACGGGAATGGATGTAGCCAATTCCTCCATGTATGACGGAGGAACGGCGCTAGCTGAAGCAGCCATGCTAGCTTCAGGCCATACACGCCGTAAAAAGATTCTCATTTCAGGAGCAGTACACCCTGAATCGAGGGAAGTCGTGAAGACCTATGCAAAAGGCCAACGCGTTGAAGTGATCGAAATTCCTTATAAAGACGGTGTGACGGATATGGCTGCTTTAAGGGAATTGGCCAATGAGGACGTTGCGGGAGTGATTGTGCAATATCCTAACTTTTTTGGACGCATCGAACCATTGAACGAAATGGAAGAAATCATTCATGGCGTTAAGTCCATGTTTATCGTTTCCAGTAACCCGCTTGCACTGGGAGCCTTGACATCACCAGGTACACTCGGCGCAGATATCGTAACAGGAGATGCCCAGCCATTCGGCATTCCAGCTGCTTTTGGTGGCCCCCATTGTGGATATTTTGCAGTCACGAATAAACTTGTTCGCAAAGTGCCGGGCCGTCTCGTCGGTCAAACGGTGGATGAAGATGGAAAAAGGGGATTTGTGCTGACGCTCCAAGCACGTGAACAGCATATTCGCCGTGATAAGGCCACGTCCAATATTTGTTCCAACCAAGCTTTGAATGCCTTGGCAGCTTCTGTTGCAATGACCGCGCTTGGGAAAAAGGGAGTCAAAGAAATGGCCGTGCAAAATATTCAAAAAGCACATTATGCAAAAAAAGCTATTAAGGAAAAAGGGATAGAACTGATGTTTGATGGTCCATCGTTTAATGAATTTGTGATTAAACTTCCTTCTTCGTTTTCAGAAATCAATAAAAACTTATTTGAAAAAGGAATGATCGGCGGCTTTGATTTAGGTACCGTTTATCCTGAGCTGAAAGACCATATGCTTGTCGCAGTAACGGAACTTAGAACAAAAGAAGAAATTGATGCACTTGCGCAGGAATTGGGGGATCAACATGAATAATCAAGATCAAGATCAATCACTCATTTTTGAAATCAGTACATCCGGTCGAATCGGATACAGTCTGCCAGAAATGGATGTGGCAACTATTCCGCTCGAAGAAATTCTTCCTGCCGACTACATCCGTAAAGAAGAGGCACAGCTTCCTGAAGTATCTGAACTGGATATCATGCGTCACTATACGGCACTCTCCAAACGTAATCATGGGGTGGATTCGGGTTTTTATCCGCTTGGTTCATGCACGATGAAATATAATCCGAAAATAAATGAAAATGTGGCCCGTTTTAACGGTTTTGCCCATATCCATCCATATCAAGATCCGACTACTGTTCAGGGAGCTTTGGAGCTTTTGTTTGATTTACAGGAACATTTAACGGAAATCACAGGGATGGATCAAGTGACGCTGCAGCCTGCAGCAGGTGCTCATGGTGAATGGACAGGGCTAATGATGATTCGTGCTTTTCACGAGGCGAATGGTGATACAGCACGGACGAAAGTGATTGTACCTGATTCTGCACATGGTACGAATCCAGCTTCTGCCACTGTTGCCGGACTTGAAACGATAACAGTGAAATCCGATGAAAATGGATTAGTCGACCTTGAAGATTTAAAGCGTGTGGTGGGATCGGATACGGCGGCATTGATGCTGACGAATCCAAATACGCTGGGATTGTTTGAAGAGAACATTTTGGAAATGGCACAACTTGTCCATGATGCTGGTGGGAAGCTTTATTATGACGGAGCCAATCTGAATGCAGTTCTTTCGAAAGCCCGCCCGGGTGACATGGGCTTTGATGTGGTTCACTTAAATCTCCATAAAACGTTCACAGGCCCGCATGGCGGCGGCGGTCCGGGTTCTGGCCCTGTTGGGGTAAAGGCGGATTTGATTCCCTACTTGCCTAAACCACAGGTGGTCAAACAAGATGAGCAATTTGTACTGGATTATGATCGCCCGCAATCCATCGGCAGGGTAAAACCTTATTATGGAAATTTCGGAATAAATGTAAGGGCATATACGTATATTCGTTCAATGGGTCCTGATGGTCTTAAAGCCGTCACCGAGAATGCTGTCATCAATGCCAATTATATGATGCGAAGGTTAGAACCATTTTTTGACTTACCATATAATCGCCATTGTAAGCATGAATTCGTATTAAGCGGACGTCGCCAAAAGAAATTGGGGGTCAGGACTCTCGACATAGCCAAAAGGCTGCTTGATTTCGGTTATCATCCGCCAACCATTTACTTCCCGTTGAACGTGGAAGAAGGAATGATGATAGAACCGACTGAAACGGAGTCAAAAGAAACACTTGACGCTTTCGTCGACGCAATGATCCAGATAGCCAAAGAAGTGGAGGAAACTCCGGAAGTCGTTCAGGAAGCTCCACATACAACCGTTATAAAGCGGCTTGATGAAACTCTAGCAGCAAGAAAACCGGTTCTGCGTTATCAAGTCTAACCTGATAGCCTACATGAAAAAATCCCTGCCTGCCGGCGGGATTTTTTTCATGTTATGTATTTTGTGAAAGAATTCATCAAAGTCGATGAGCTAACTTTCATTTTTTTACATGAAGGCATTTTAATTAAAAAGAGCCCATGCGATGGGGTCTTATTTCTTTGCTTTGATTTTCCCGGTCCACATTTTGAAACCGCCCTTTAGATGAAATAGTTCCCTGTAGCCCTTTTTGTATAGCATGGCTGCAGCTCTTCCGCTGATGATTTCGCTTTGAGCGTACAAGTATACAGGCTTGTCCGGCCTGATTTCGACCAAGCGGGTTTTCATTTGCGTCATAGGGATGTTTCTTGCGCCTAAGATATGACCATTATCAAAATCATTCGGTTCCCGCACATCGATTAGTTGCACTTTTCTGTAGTTAGCGATAAATTCGTCCTGTGATAATGTTTTAACGATTTTACGCTGGCGGTACCAATTAAAAAGTGAATACACAATAACCGCTCCTACGACGATGAGCAGTGTATATAATAGTTCCAAACATAAAAACTCCCTTCTACCTTAACGAATACAGACAATACTTATTATATAATTGCTTTACTTAATAATCAAAAAGAATTTTCATCAAATTCTCTATCGACTTAATAGCACTTTCTTTTTTAGAGTGTTAAAGTCTGTTAAACTACTACATGTGAGTTTTTTTGGGGGAAAAACAGTCTATTTGAAATGAGGGGTAAGGATGACAAAAGTAAAATGGGGATTTATAGATTCTGGGTATTGTTCACCGGCTTTTAATATGGCGCTGGACGAGGCCCTTTTAAATTGGCAAAGCAAAGGGGAAATTCCGCCAATCATACGCTTTTACGGTTGGGATCCAGCGACATTGTCGATTGGTTATTTTCAAAAGGCAGAAGCGGAAATTGATTTGGAAGAGGTCAAAAGGCAGGGCCTTGGTTTTGTTCGCAGGCCAACTGGAGGACGAGCAGTACTGCACGAACATGAATTGACATATAGCGTAATCGTTCCAGAATCCTATCCGGGAATGCCAACTACCGTTACTGAGGCATATCGGGTCATATCGGAAGGAATATTAATGGGGTTCAGGAACCTTGGATTGGATGCTTATTTTGCCGTGCCTCGAACCGAGCAGGAGAAAGCGGCTTTAAAAGCACCCAAATCATCCGTCTGCTTTGACGCTCCAAGCTGGTATGAACTGGTCGTTGAGGGTAGAAAGGTTGCTGGCAGTGCGCAAACCAGGCAAAAGGGCGTCATCCTTCAGCACGGGGCCATTTTACTTGATCTTAATGAGGAAAAGCTATTTAGCGTATTTAAATTCTCGAATGACAGGGTTAAAGAAAGAATGCAAAAAAACTTAAGGAACAAAGCTGTGGCGATAAATGACATTGCCGGTAGAAAGATTTCCATCCCGGAAGCGAAAGCTGCTTTTGAAAAAGGTTTTGCCGATGGACTATCGATCGATTTAGAGCCATATGTCCTCACTGAACAGCAATTGTTGGAAGTGAAAGCCATTGCTGAAAGCAAATATGAAAGCGATGAATGGAATTTCATGAGATAGAAAAAGCAGAGTGATTAGAATGGAAAATAAAAAATTTTTCAGATTTGTTTGACCAATAAGCTATTCCTTGCAGGGATAAGCCCTAAAAGGGATGGGGAAAAAGCAAGGTCCAAATTAGTTGAAATCTGATGAAAAATTATTGTAAATCGACATTTTCCTCCCTTTTGCTAACTATATTAATTGATTTATCGTTTGACAAAATTAAAAGTTATTCAACTCAAACACAATATATAGTGGTTTAAATATTTAAAGTGACACTATATGTTGATTTTTGAGTTTCGCTATGATAAATTTAGGATACTTGTTAAGCGAAACGGACATGTAAGGCTACATATAGATTTTTGCGGCGGCAAGAACGGATCTTGAAACATATAAAGGAGAGGGAATTATGTCGGTTGTAATAAAAGAAGCTTTAAAGGTTGATCTAGAAAGGTTGAATAAGGATATTTCTTTATTTCCCCAGGTACACCCTGTAACGGCTGATATGAAAATGACGCATAAGGGAGTGTCCCGTCTAGTCATGCTTGACCGCTATTCTTTTAAGGATACTGAAAAAGTCACGCTCTCGGCAGGAGATTTCGTCGTGTTGACGATTAAGGAAGATCCGAAATTCCCGGCACGGGGTCTCGGTTACATCGTTGAAATAGATTGGGAAACGAAAAAAGCCAAGGTATTGGTGGATGATGAATTCCGTGGTGTATTGGATAATCCGGAAGAAGTGGAGACGGGGATTATAAACCGCCCGTTGGATATTATCGAAAAGCCGCTTGAAATATACTATGAACAAATTGCGAAACGTAATGCAACCGGATTGGCTTCAGTTGAAACAACGGAAGAAAAAAGAACGGAATGGTTCAATAAATTCTATGAAGAATTAAAGAACCTTAATTTTGTCCCAGCAGGACGCGTATTATATGGGGCAGGTTCCAATACGGATGTTACTTATTTCAACTGCTATGTGATGCCATTCGTACCGGATTCACGTGAAGGGATTTCCGAACATAGGAAACAAGTGATGGAAATCATGAGCCGCGGCGGCGGAGTGGGTACGAACGGATCGACACTGCGTCCAAGAAACACGCTGGCTAAAGGGGTTAATGGAAAATCCTCGGGTTCAGTATCATGGCTTGATGATATTGCGAAATTGACGCATCTTGTTGAACAGGGCGGAAGCAGACGCGGTGCGCAAATGATCATGCTTGCTGATTGGCATCCGGATATTGCAGAATTCATCATTTCCAAAATGCAAAATCCCAGGATTCTGCGTTACCTAGTGGAAAACACTAGAGATGAAGCCATCAAGAAATATGCGATGGATAAATTGAAATTCACGCCGCATACCGAACAGGAATCGGCTATGTATCAAGGAATCATCAATTATAAAGAGATTCCCGGTCTAGGTGGATTTAGCGAGAAAATCATTAAGGATGCAGAAGAAAAGGTACGTACTGGCGGAACGTACAGTGTCCATAATCCAGATTTTCTTACAGGTGCCAATATCTCGATTTGCTTGACCAAGGAATTTATGGAAGCAGCAGAACAAGATGCAGAATACGAATTGCGTTTTCCTGATGTTGAAAGCTATAATGCCGAAGAAATGGCTACTTATAATGAAGAATGGCATAAAGTCGGTGATGTTCGCGAATGGGAGAAGATGGGTCACAAAGTCCGTGTTTACCGTAAAATCCGAGCTAAAGAGCTTTGGAACTTAATAAACATTTGTGCGACATATTCTGCAGAACCTGGTATTTTCTTTATCGATAATGCTAATGAAATGACTAACGCTAAAGCATATGGTCAACAGGTCGTAGCTACGAACCCATGTGGTGAACAGCCATTGGCTCCATATTCAGTATGTAACCTTGCTGCTGTCAATTTAGCGGAAATGGCTGATAAAGACAACAAAACGGTTGATTTCGAGAAGCTTAAAGTTACCGTTGAAGTCGGTGTGCGGATGCAGGACAATGTCATTGACGCAACTCCTTACTTCTTGGATGAAAACAAAAAACAGGCTCTTGGCGAGCGCCGGGTTGGACTTGGTGTAATGGGTCTGCATGACCTGTTAATTTACTGTGAAACGGAATACGGATCTGAAGAAGGAAATATGCTGGTTGACAAGGTGTTTGAAACGATTGCGACTACTGCTTACAGGGCTTCCGTGGAACTTGCTAAAGAAAAAGGCAGTTTCCCGTTCCTGATCGGGTCAACGGATAAAGAAACCGATGAGCTTAGAACACGCTTCACACAAACCGGATTTATGGAAAAAATGCCGGAAGATATCAGGGAGAGTGTTGCTGCACACGGAATCCGCAACTCTCATTTATTGACTGTTGCTCCTACAGGAAGCACAGGAACGATGGTTGGGGTATCAACAGGTCTTGAGCCATATTTCTCCTTCACGTATTTCCGCAGCGGACGACTTGGTAAATTCATTGAAGTTAAGGCTGACATTGTACAGGAATATTTGGACCGTCATCCAGAAGCAGATACAAAAGAGCTTCCAAAATGGTTCATTTCCGCAATGGAATTAGCGCCTGAAGCACATGCTGATGTTCAGTGCATCATTCAACGCTGGATTGACAGCTCGATCAGTAAAACGGTCAATGCTCCTAAAGGATATACTGTTGAACAAGTTGAAAAAGTATATGAACGTCTATATAAAGGCGGAGCAAAAGGTGGTACGGTGTATGTGGATGGCAGCCGTGACAGTCAGGTTCTTACGCTCAAAGCGGAAGAAAACCAAATGGACGAGCAGCTTGAAATGGACGAATTGAATGATGTGGAAGTTAAGAAAAAAGTCGTATTGGTCGATACGATAAATGAACTGCGTTCGACGAATGTTACAATTGGATCGGAAGTAGGCAACACGTGTCCAGTCTGCCGTAAAGGCGAAGTACAGGAAATGGGCGGATGTAACACTTGCACGAATTGTGGAGCACAATTAAAGTGCGGGCTATAAACTGAAAGAACAAAGGTCGTTAAGTGCGCTGGAAAGTTAATCTTAACGGGGTTATATAAAAAATCAAAAGTTCAAGCAAGACAAAAAGTATAGGTAATGAAGAGAAGACCGAATCCTAGGATTCGGTCTTCTCTTTGCATTACTCAACCATTTTCATTTTGCTGGGCTATTTCCTTTTCGGCTAAGTATTGGTTCCCATCTTTCAATACGGAAAATTTATCGACAGAGTCTCCAGGGATATTCCTCGGATTTGGATATTTATTATCGGTTTGGACGGTCATTACTTGTTTTCCCATACCATTTGTCAAGAATTCTTGTTTATTAGCCATTTTGCATCTCCTTCATTTGATTTTCCCAATTAAAAACAATCATGAGGATAACAGAATAAAGAAAAACTATCCTTATTGATTAGATTGTCTAGTTTGATTGAAAATATGACAAATCCACAAAAGAATGGAGAACAAAATGAAGCCTTTTATCCCACAGTTAGTATATATCGAGCCTAGGGCATTGGATTACCCGCTTGGACGGGAATTGAAAAAGAAATTCGAGGATATGAATATTGAAATCCGTGAAACCACATCACATAATCAAATTAGGGATCTTCCTGGAGAAAATGATTTACAAAAATATCGTGTCGCCAAGTCGACTCTTGTGGTCGGGATCAGAAAAACATTGAAATTCGATTCATCTAAGCCCTCTGCTGAATATGCCATCCCGTTGGCTACTGGTTGTATGGGGCATTGTCACTATTGTTATTTACAGACAACACTTGGGTCAAAACCATATATTAGGACATATGTGAATCTTGATGAGATTTTCGAGGCAGCCGAAAAATATATTAATGAGAGAAAGCCTGAAATTACCCGTTTTGAAGCAGCCTGTACATCCGATATCGTCGGAATTGACCATTTGACACATTCATTAAAAAGGGCTATCGAATATTTTGGGAAAAGTGAATATGGAGTTCTCAGGTTCGTAACGAAATTTCATCATGTCGATCACCTTTTGGATGCTGAACATAATGGAAAAACAAGATTTCGGTTCAGTATAAATTCACGTTACGTGATAAAGAATTTCGAGCCCGGCACTTCGAGCTTTGAGGAAAGAATGGAAGCGGCGCGTAAAGTGGCAGGCGCCGGATATCCCTTAGGTTTTATCGTAGCTCCAATTTATCGTCATGAAGAATGGAAGGCAGGCTACCATGAATTATTCGAACGGTTAAGTGATTCATTAAAAGGGGTGGATATTCCGGATTTGACTTTTGAACTAATCCAGCATCGGTTCACTGGTCCAGCAAAAAAAGTGATTCAAAAAAACTATCCGAAAACAAAACTGGAACTGGATGAAACGAAGCGTAAATATAAATGGGGCCGATATGGAATTGGTAAATATGTTTATCAAACCGAAGAAGCCGCAGAACTGGAAACGACCATTCGAGGGTATATAGCGGAATTTTTCCCTAAAGCGGATATTCAGTATTTTACCTGATGAAGGGAATTTCTATATAAAACTGTCATAAATCGCTCTAATCCTGCTTAGAAATGTAAAGACCGGATTAGGGGAGGGCAGCTATGATTATTGACGGCGTTTTTTCCGGAGGCGGGATTAAAGCCTATGGTTTAGTGGGGGGCCTGCAGGAATTAGAGGAACGGGGTTTTGTATTCCATAGGACAGCGGGTACAAGTGCAGGATCCATCATTGCCGCTTTCGTAGCCGCAGGATACACGGGTAAAGAAATGGAAGAGGTTTTTTTTGATATAGATTTAAGCAGCCTGTTGGATAAAAGGCGTGGTCTTTTACCTATCCCGCTTGCCAAATGGCTCCTTGTATACTGGAAACTAGGCCTCTATAAAGGGGATGCTTTGGAAGCATGGATTGCCGGGAAGCTTTCCGAAAGGAATGTAGTCACTTTTAAGGATATCCGACCGAATTCCCTCCGTATCATAACCTCTGATATTACGAATGGTAAATTGGTGGTACTTCCTGATGATTTACCGAACTATGGAATTGATCCGATCACGTTTCCAGTCGCCAAGGCAGTAAGGATGAGTTGCAGCATTCCTTATTTCTTTGAGCCCGTAAAGCTTGATGTTGGGAAAAGCACATTCCTTTTCGTTGATGGCGGTGTGTTAAGTAATTTTCCAATGTGGTTATTCAATTCAGATCATGTAAGAAAGGAACGGCCAGTCATAGGGCTGCGCCTTAGTGTCGATGAGATATGGAAACCTCACGAGGTTGATAATGCGCTTGAATTGTTCTCCGCTCTATTCAAGACGATGAAAGACGCCCATGATGCACGTTATATTTCCAAGAAACACGTACAGAATATTGTGTTTATCCCGATGAAGGGAATTTCAGCATTGGATTTCAATCTGAATGATGAAAAAAAGGGTGAATTGATGAATCGGGGCAGAGAGCGTACGAAAGAATTCCTAAAGCATTGGACATATTGAATAAAAAGAAAAATCGGGCTCTTAAAAAGAAGCCCGATTTTTCTTTTTATTCTTTTTCCCTTCGATGACAGTTAAGTGACTATCGCTTTTCTTTCTCACTTTAAATTTTTTTGATGTTTTTGCTGCTGAGAAGCTAGCCACATTATCCTTTTTCGAAGTTCGGCTTTTTAGCCTTTTTTTCGATTGGAGGGCAGCCTTTCGGAATGCTTGCTGCTCTTTTTTTACTGGTTTTCCCTTTGTTAATCCGGTATAAATCATATAAATAATCCCTGCGACAATGGCTATTATGAGAATGTTTCTAAAAAAGCCAATCGGGTCATTAAATAGTCGGCTCATTAGTCCGAGGACTCCGAGGGCGATGATTCCGTATATCATGAAAGATATGAAACGTTTCAACAAAGACACCTCCTTAAGAGCATCATAAGCATTTTTTGCTTATTTTAAACATTCTTCAAGTGAAATTTTTGAAAAAAACGAAGATCATTCCTTTAGGTAGTATATGCAATTTCATAATCAGAATGTGTATGATGTTTTACACAATTACATCCGATTCTAAACCTTTTTCGGTGTTTTTTTCCATCCTTAACAATTCGCTGAAGGATGCCAATGCGACCTCGACTTGATCGTCGGAAGGAGCTTTGGTTGTCAATAACTGAAGCCAAAGGCCAGGATAGCCAAGGTAACGCAGAACAGGTATATCTCTAACTTTGTTGGTCAACTGCAATACCTCGAAGGCTATGCCGAGAACCACGGGGATAAGCAAAACGCGATCCACGACACGGAGCCATAATGGATCGGTCGGAACAAGCATGTAGACAAACATACCTACAATGACAGTAAATAAAATAAAGCTGCTGCCACAGCGATAATGAAGGCGTGAACTTGCCTGCACATTTGCTACGGTCAATTCTTTTCCGCTTTCAAAGCAATTGATCACCTTATGCTCAGCTCCGTGATATTGAAAGACCCGCTTGATCAAAGGTGTCATGGATACGACGTAAATGTATACGAGCAATAATAACAACTTGAACAAGCTTTCAATTAAAACCTGGGCCATATGGCCACTGAAAACGGGCCTTGTCAATTCGGCAAGAAAGACAGGAATCAAAGTGAAAAGCAACTTCCCAAATAGGAAGGAGAGAACACCGATTACGGCAACTCCCAGCCATACGCTTAATTTAGATGATTCCTTTGTTTCTTTTTTCTCTTCGTCCTGCTTTTCCTCGTTTTCTTGTTCATACTGTTCAGTGGAAAAGTTTAAATGTTTCGAACCGGTAGCACTCGACTGAATCAGTGCTACGATTCCCCGTAGAAACGGGACTTTTTTCAAGCGGTTTACAGCAGGTTTCGATTCACGCGGTAAATGATAATAGACAATCGTTGAATCTTTGCGGCGGACCGCAGTGACTGTGTGATGCTTGCCGCCGAACATGACGCCTTCCACAACAGCCTGCCCTCCATAAACGGGTTTTTGGACCTCAGACATTTCTACACCAACCTAATAGTTATTCACGTAGCTCTCTCATGGGTGCTAACATGTTTATTATCAAGTATCACAAGGGCTAATGACGCGCTTCAAAATGAATCGCACTTTTATCCTTGCAAATACTTTATGAATGTTGAATCACAGGAAGGTAGCATTATCCTGTGTACATTATAAACTTCAACAGAGGATGGATATTTTCCTCTGAAAAAAGCAGATTATTTATGATTTAATCATACAGAATAAATCATAAAACCTCTAGTGATTCTCCTCCTCAAGAATAAAAAAAATAGTTCTATTTAACAGAGGGCATACTATGTAGCGGAGGTGTTTGATATGTCTTCTAATGAAAATGGACAAAATCAACAGGAAAATCAAAACGTGTTAATCTATGATGTATTAGCTATCGGTTTTGTTGGGGGGGCAGCAGCGAGTATAGCCGGAATAATCACGCATTATGTTAATTTTATGGATTTCAGCCCCAAATTCATCCTTACTTCTTGGTCGAATATGACCTGGATTGATCACTGGCTTGGTACGGTCATGACCATACTTGTGTTTGGAATGATATCCGTAGGTATTGCTTTAATATACTATGGTCTCTTTAAAAGGATGAAGAGTATTTTTTCAGGTATTATTTTTGGAGTGGTTTGCTGGGTTTTGCTGATATTTGTCTTAAAACCAATGTTCTCCGATTTGCCAACCGTTTCGAAAATGTCGTCAAATACAATTATAACCAGTATATGCATTTTTATTTTATATGGTCTTTTTGTAGGATATTCAATATCATACGACCACCAGGAATATATACGTCAAAAAAGCAAAGCCGAAAAGCAGTCGGAAAGCTGAATGCTTCTTGGTTGTAAAAAAGTAGTAAGACAATTTGTAATTATGATAGAATGTTCATGGAAAGCATTCTTTTAATTATGAGCAGGTGTTTAGTGATGATAAAAATCTTATTAATCAATGGTCCGAATTTAAATCGCTTAGGGAAGCGGGAACCTGCACATTATGGATCCTCGTCGCTTGCGGATTTGGAAGCTCTATTACAAAAGCAAGCTCAAGGTTTAAATGTGGCATTGACCTCTTTTCAATCCAATCATGAAGGAGCGATTATCGACAAGCTCCATTGGTCGGAAGATCATGGGTTTGACGGGATTATCATTAATCCTGGAGCTTTTACTCATTATAGCTACGCGATTCGTGATGCAATTGCCGGAATTGATGTTCCAGTTGTGGAAGTGCACATTTCGAACATCCATGCCCGTGAAAGCTTTCGGCATGAATCAGTGACCGCGCCTGTATCGGCGGGACAGATTGTCGGCTTGGGGATACACGGATATGAATTGGCGTTGCAGGCGATCACAAAGATTGCAAAGGGGGAGAAATTATATGAATAAACTTACGCGTTTAAGAGCCTCAATGGAAAAGGTGGGCATTGATGGTTTTTTGATTACCAGTACATATAACCGCCGTTTCATGACCAATTTTACGGGAAGTGCAGGTGTTGTCCTGATCTCCCAAAAAGAAGCTAAATTCATCACTGATTTCAGATACGTGGAACAAGCCGGCAAACAGGCGACGGACTATGAAATCGTACAACATAAAGGAACCATCATCGAAGAAGTCGGTAAACAGGCTAAAGAAATGAATATCGGCACACTGGGCTTTGAACAGGAACATCTGACTTTTGCGACATATAAGGCATACGAAACGGGCATTGAAGCCCAACTTAAGCCTGTGTCTGGAATTATTGAGAATTTACGCTTGATAAAGACTTCATCAGAGATTAAGATATTAAAGGAAGCGGCCGCTATTGCCGATGCTGCCTTTACACATATTCTGGATTTCATCCGCCCAGGGGTTACAGAACTGGATGTATCCAATGAACTTGAATTCTTTATGAGGAAACAAGGGGCAACTTCTTCTTCCTTTGATATTATTGTAGCCTCTGGCATAAGGTCTGCTCTTCCACATGGAGTGGCTACGGATAAAATCATTGAAAAAGGCGATTTTGTCACATTGGATTTCGGAGCATATTTTAATGGATATGTTTCAGATATAACTAGGACATTAGCAGTTGGCAAGCCGAGTGAAGAACTTATTAACATTTATGACATTGTTTTAGAAGCTCAACTGCGCGGAATGGCTGGGATTAAACCTGGGATGACGGGCAGGGAAGCGGATGCACTAACTCGTAATTTAATTGAAGAAAAGGGATTTGGGCAGTATTTTGGACATTCGACTGGGCATGGAATCGGTCTTGAAGTCCATGAAGGTCCAGCATTATCCTTAAGGTCCGATATCATTTTAGAACCAGGTATGGCCGTGACCGTTGAACCAGGCATTTACTTGCCGGGTGTTGGCGGAGTGCGGATTGAAGATGATACAATCGTTACAATTGAAGGTAACGAATCACTTACTCATTCAACGAAAGAGTTAATCATTCTGTAAACATGTACATGTAGGAGGACAATTTTATGATTTCTGTAAACGATTTTCGCACGGGTGTAACGATTGAAGTAGATAATGGAATTTGGCAGGTTATCGAGTTCCAACATGTTAAACCTGGTAAAGGTGCTGCATTTGTACGTTCTAAACTTCGTAATCTTCGTACAGGTTCAATCCAAGAGAAAACATTCCGTGCAGGTGAAAAAGTTGCGAAAGCACATATCGAAAACCGCAAAATGCAGTACCTTTATGCAAGCGGAGATAGCCATGTATTCATGGATAACGAAACATATGACCAAATCGAGCTACCAGCTTCAAGCATTGAACGTGAATTGAAATTCCTAAAAGAAAATATGGAAGTGCATATCATGACTTTCCAAGCCGAAACACTTGGGGTAGAACTTCCGAACACAGTTGAACTTGAAGTGGCTGAAACTGAGCCGGGAATAAAAGGCGATACATCTTCGGGCGGAACGAAATCAGCCGTACTTGAGACGGGCCTTTCAGTTCAAGTTCCATTCTTCATCAACCAAGGTGACAAATTATTGATCAATACAAATGAAGGTTCATACGTATCACGCGCATAATTGGAAGAAGACCGAGATTAATATCTCGGTCTTTTTTTTTGTTCTTTTTTGGTGCTTGACGTGATAAAAAATCAATAAAAGTCCAGTTTCTTTTTTAGCTTGTCATCATTTCGATCTGATCTGCATATATTTTATTGCAAGTGGTGTATACAGGAGGATTGTCAAAATGGAAACGATTCTTTCTTTTTTACCGAAAAAATTATACGAGCAGCTCCGGGGTATGACACCGATGATGATCGAAAAAATGGAAGAGCTGCGGATTCGAGTCGGAAGACCGCTTGAGGTCATTGTAGGAGGGGAACCTTTCTTCTTTTCCTATCAAGTGAGCCAATCGGATGCAGATCAATTATTGAATCAAATAGGTCAATTTTCGTTATATACGCTGGAGGAAGAATTAAAGCGAGGATATATAACCATAGCGGGCGGACATCGTGTAGGTCTTGCCGGGAAGGTGATTCTGGAAAATGGGTCTGTCAAAGCGATCAGGGATATTTCCTCATTCAATATTCGGATTGCACGTGAAAAAATAGGGGCGGCAGAACCACTCATTCCTTATTTATTCAATGGAGAATGGAAACATACAATGTTGATCGGTGCACCCCAAACAGGAAAAACGACCATATTACGTGATATTGCAAGAATGATATCCAGTGGAAATGAAAAAAGAGGCATTGCCCCTCAAAAGGTGGGAATAGTGGACGAGCGTTCAGAAATTGCCGGATGTGTTCATGGAGTGCCTCAGCTTGAATTTGGAACAAGGGTGGATGTGCTCGATGGATGTCCTAAAGCGGAAGGGATGATGATGATGATCCGTTCGATGTCCCCGGATGTATTGGTCGTTGATGAAATAGGACGCGCTGAGGATACACAAGCTGTGCTAGAAGCAGTAAATGCAGGTATTAAACTCATGATAACTACACATGGCCATACTCTGGATGAAATCAAGAAGCGGCCCTTTATCGCAGAAATATTAAAGCAAAACATCTTTGAACGTTTTATAGAATTGCAAAGAAGTAAATCAGGAAAGAGGAGCTATAAAGTCCTTGATGCAGCGGGAGTTCCTTTATTCTTGAGTGAAAGTGTGAACCCACATGTTTAAGATAATTGGAGCAGCCATCATTATTATAACCACGACATGGGCAGGCTTCGAGGCAGCGAAAAAATTAAGCATGAGGCCACGTCAACTGAGGCAGCTGAAAGTCGCCATGCAATCGCTTGAAGCTGAAATCATGTATGGTCATACACCTTTGAAAGAAGCAGCCAGGAAACTTTCTAAGCAGCTGGCCAAACCTTTATCCATCTTTTTCGAAACATTTGCAAATCGACTCGAATCGGGTGAGACCACCGTCAAAGAAGCATGGGATGAAAGTTTGAAGAAAATATGGCAATCCCTTGCTTTAAAACAGGGAGAGTTCGAGATTCTTTCACAGTTTGGGGAGACGCTTGGAAAAAGTGATAAATATCATCAGCAAAAGCAAATCATGCTAACGATGGCACACTTGGAACGGGAAGAGATCGATGCGCTCGACCGACAGGGGAAATATGAAAAAATGATGAAAAGTCTTGGTTTTTTAACAGGCCTATTATTAATTATTTTGTTGATGTAGGAATATGTGGGGGGAATGAAAATGGGCATTGATGTGGACATCATATTTAAAATAGCGGGTGTGGGGCTTGTTGTTGCATTTCTTCACACGATACTCGATCAGGTTGGGAAGAAGGAATATGCCCAGTGGGTGACACTATTCGGATTCATCTATATTTTATTCATGGTAGCTTCGGTTGTAGAGGATTTATTTCAAAAAATTAAATCTGTATTCCTATTTCAGTAAGGGGGGATTCGCGATTGAAATCATAAAAATCGTGTCCATTGCCCTGGTCGCCACCTTTTTGGCCCTGGTCGTCAAAGAGCAAAAACCAAATTTTGCTTTCCTGCTAGTCGTTTTTGTAGGCTGCTCCATTTTTCTTTTTTTAGCGGATAAAATATATGAAATCATTCTAATGTTAGAAAAAATTGCAGTTAATGCGAATGTAAATTCGGTATATCTAGAGACCATCTTAAAAATAATCGGAATTGCCTATATTGCTGAGTTCGCTTCTCAAATTACAAAAGATGCAGGGCAGGGATCGCTTGCTTCCAAAATAGAATTGAGCGGAAAAATCTTGATTCTGGCGATGGCGATTCCGATTTTGACGGTCATTATCGAAACGATTATACAAATGCTCCCAAGTTAACGGATTATTCCTACTAGTCAATGAGGTGAATGTATGAAGCAGCGGATGCCTTACTTATCCATTCTATTCGTTTTACTCTTTTTTTTGCATACATCTATTGGACAAGCTGCCGAAAATCCTGAAAATGGTGAAATCGATCAAGAACCAATCATGCAGTCTGAACTGGTACAAGCCCAAATAGAAAGACTGGGTGTTGATGAGCTTAAACAATATTGGGATGACATTGTCACGGAATATGGAGGATTCCTACCGGAAAGCCAGAAAGGAAGCTTCATGGATTTTGTAAGTGGTGATAAGAAATTCTCCTTTGACCAATGGATAAAGGGAATTATTAAATTCATTTTTCATGAACTGCTCGTGAATGGCAAACTGCTGGGATCACTCATCTTGTTAACCGTTTTCAGCATGTTCCTGCAGACTTTGCAGAACGCTTTCGAGCAAAGCTCGGTAAGTAAGGTTGCTTATGCAATCGTTTATATGGTGTTGATCATTTTGGCACTTAACAGTTTTCATGTCGCGATTGAGTATACAAAAGACACGATAGATTTGATGATTTCATTTTTAATGGCGCTGATCCCTTTGCTCCTGGCTTTAATAGCTGCTTCAGGTGGACTTGTATCAGCAGCATTCTTTCACCCGGTCTTAATGTTTTTAATGAATACCAGCGGCATCTTGATACAGTATATCGTCCTTCCGTTATTATTCTTTGCAGCGATTTTAAGCATAGTCAGCACACTGACCGAACATTACAAAGTGACACAGCTGGCACAACTTCTCCGTAACTTTGCCATCGGGATACTAGGGGCATTCATGACGATTTTCCTTGGTGTCATTTCCGTTCAGGGAGCATCCTCCGCTGTAGCAGATGGAGTGACGATCAGAACGGCCAAGTTTGTGACGGGTAACTTTATACCGGTAATAGGGCGCATGTTTACTGATGCAACGGATACGGTCATAAGTGCCTCCGTTCTTCTGAAAAATACAGTTGGCTTGTCAGGCGTCATTATTCTCTTGCTCATAACCACATTTCCCGCCATCAAAATCTTAATGATTTCTTTGGTCTATAAATTGGCAGCAAGTCTTTTGCAGCCTCTTGGTGGGGGGCCTGTAATAAAATGCCTTGATATTATAAGTAAAAGCATGATTTATATTTTCGCTGCCTTGGCCATTGTCTCACTCATGTTCTTTTTAAGTATCACCGTAATCATAGCCTCTGGGAACATTACACTGATGGTTCGGTAGAAAGGAGGAGGGCTAGGTGAGTTTTTTAGCTGGCTGGGTATCCAATATTATCGTATTTGTTTTGCTGGCTACTGTTATCGATATGCTTCTTCCCAATTCAGCTTTACAGAAATATGCCAAATTGGTGATCGGGCTTTTACTGATTGCGATCATCATCACTCCTATATTGGGATTATTCAATAAGGATTTCGACGAAATTCTGTCTGTGGCTACAAGTGAATTTGAAAGTCAGAAAAAAAAAGATTTAGGAAATTTGACAGAAATGAAGAAAAAAGAAATACAAGCTACCCAGGGTGCATATATTTTAAAACAAATGGCTGTTGACTTACAGGCAGAAGTAGAAGAGGAGCTGATGGTGGATTATAACATGAAGATTAGTTCTATTGATGTTGGAGTCAAGAATGAGGAAGAACCAAGCGTTGATGATTTGCAAAACATTACGATTTCATTGGAAAAGGCAGAAGTAAAAGAAGACTCGGAGATAGAGGCCGTAGCGAAGGTTGAAATTAATTCAAAGACACCGTCCTCTACCAATGTAGCCAATTTCGATGCTGTCAAAAGGTTTCTCGCAAAAAGTTGGTCTGTCGATGAAGAAATCATTGAAATCGCCGGGGAAAGGAAGTGACTGAGTATTGAACAAAGACAAAGGTCCATTATCCTGGCTGCAAAAACTATTAAATAAAGACCCTGACCAAAAAGAGCCTAAGGAAAAAAAACCTTCCCTGTATGTTTATGCTTTAATAGTAGTCCTTTTGGGAGCGGGAATTATGATGGTCGGGAATTTGTTAACCACCAACCAGACGGGACAAACACCTGAAGCAAAGACGGTTTTCAATAATAAACAGGAAGATGAGGGCAATGATGTAGAAACATTCGGCCAGAAGAATCAATCTGAATTCAAGACGACAAAAGATTATGAGATATATCTTCAGAATGAAATGAAGGAAGCGCTTGAATCCATCGCGGGTGTCAAGGACGTAAAAGTCGTAATCTACGTGGATGCATCCGAGAAAAAAGTATATGAAAGAAATAAAGTCACCCAAAAACAAGTCACCTCAGAAACTGACCAGGAAGGAGGCAAAAGGACGGTAGAAGATACATCGGTCGATGAACAGCTTGTTTTGGTCAAAAGCGGTGAAAAAGAAGGGCCGATCATTTCGGAAACAAAAAAACCTAGTGTGCGAGGAGTCCTGGTAGTCGCTAAAGGAGCCGAAAACATTCAAATAAAGAAGTGGATCGTCGAAGCTGTCACACGATCACTAGATGTACCAAGTCATAGGGTTTCTGTCATGCCTAAAAAATAAGGGGGAAAATCTACATGTTATTAAAAAAACAAACCGTTTGGTTATTGACTATGCTAAGTTTGGTCGTTGTACTTTCAGTCTATTATTTAACCGCTCCTGAAGAAAATGCCGCCGATATGACGGCGACCGAACAGAAGGAACAGGCAGAGAATAAAACAGAAAGTAAAACCGAAAGCAAAGCGGACACAAAAAGTGAAAATAAAAGTGGAAAAGAAACGTCCAAAAATGCAGAAGGTTCTTCTGTAACCATTGCATCAGGGGATGAGTTCGAATCGTTAAGGATGCAGATTGAAGATGAACGGGCAAAGCTGAATGAAGAATTGACAGCAAAGATGGGCAACACAGACCTTTCCGCTGAAGAAAGAGACGAGGCTTATGCGAAAATCGAACAATTAAGTGAAACGAAAGTAAAAGAAAATATCATCGAAAACTTAATTGTGGCCATGGATTATAATGCAGCACTGGTTCGAGTGGATGGAACGGATGTAAAGGTAAGTGTCAAGGCTGATAAACAAACTAAAACAGAGGCCAACAACATTATCCGCCTCGTAAGAAAAGAAGTGAGCGATGCACAAAATGTAGTGGTCGATTTCCAACCTGAAAAGTAAACTCACCTATAGTAAAAAAGAGCTGATACACAACAGATCAGAGCTGAAAAAAACTTGAAGGTCCCTCTTTATAAAAAAAAGGGGTCTTTTTTATTTGTATTTTTTCTAATATCATAAAGGCGGGAAACTTTAGAGGAAAAGTTTTTTTATGCCAAATGATATGGTGAACTCAAATAGAAATGGTGATTACACTTCTCCTTAATATTTCAAAAAAGTAATAATAGTAGGGGTTTTTACTGTTTTTCCAATCGGAATTGGTAAATTTCAAGGCGAAGTGCTATGGGGTACAAGATGAAAAAAATTCACAATATTATAATAAAGGTGTAAGATAGAAGTATGGATATCAAGTTCCAACTAATCTATCATTGAATTTGCATAAGCTAATATTGTATGATGTTAGAAGCTGGTCATAAACTTTTCAATTCTTTAAAGGAAACAATATTTTGATAAAGTGAAATATCTGTTATAATACAGATGAGGTATGCATTCAGTTTATTTGCAATCGTATGGAAAAAGCGGCTCGATTGTGCAGAATTGGACAAGTTATGGATAAGCTACGGGTAAAGGATTACATAAAATATCATTGCCTCAAAAACTCATATTAAATTAGACAAGGGGTGCAACAAAATGAAAGTGCAAGAAATTCGTGAAATTATTAAGCTAGTCGATCAATCCAATATCAGTGAATTCGTTTTTGAAAATGAAGGAACGAAAATTAAATTGAAAAAAACAGAAACGGGTACAGTATTACACCAAGCAGCTGCTCCAGAAGTTGTTCAAGCCAATGCAGCAGTAGAAGTCAAGCCCGCAGCGGCCCCTGCCTCTGTAGTGCCGAAAGCTGTTGAACCTGCTAAACCGGCTGCAGCCGTCACTGAACAGGAAAATTTACATAAAATCACTTCTCCAATGGTAGGGACATTCTACCAATCTCCAGCACCGGATTCACCTGCGTACGTAAAAACAGGTGATAAAGTAACGGGAGATTCAATCGTCTGCATCGTGGAAGCTATGAAACTTTTCAATGAAATCGAGGCTGAAGTAAGCGGTGAAATCGTTGAAGTCCTTGTAAAAGAAGGTCAACTTGTGGAATATGGTCAACCATTATTTTTAGTAAAGCCGGAATGAGGAGCTGTTTCTAAATGATTAAAAAGGTATTAATTGCCAATCGTGGGGAAATTGCTGTCCGAATCATCCGGGCATGCAAGGAATTAGGAATCGAGACTGTTGCGGTCTATTCGGAAGCAGATAAAGAAGCATTACATGTTCAAATTGCGGACGAAGCATATTGCATCGGTCCTAAATTATCAAAAGACAGTTATTTAAATACAACGAACATCATCAGTACAGCCAAGAAAACGGGATCGGATGCGATTCATCCTGGATATGGATTCCTTGCTGAAAATGCCGATTTTGCTGAGCTATGCCGAGAATGTAATATCATTTTCATCGGTCCAAGCCCAGAAGCCATCAATAAAATGGGAACAAAGGACGTAGCAAGGGAAACCATGCGCAAAGCTGATGTACCGATCGTTCCAGGTTCTAAAGGCATAATCAAAGATACGGATGAGGGTGTAGCCCTTGCTAATGAAATGGGCTATCCAGTCATCATCAAAGCAACTGCCGGCGGTGGCGGTAAAGGTATCCGCGTCGCAAGGACCGAAGAAGATCTCATTAAAGGCATAAGCATCACGCAACAGGAAGCCGCGACTGCATTTGGTAATCCAGGTGTGTATATTGAAAAGTTCATCGAGGACTTCCGTCACGTTGAAATTCAAGTCATGGCTGATAATCATGGTAACGCGATCCATTTAGGAGAGCGTGATTGTACGGTTCAACGACGTTTGCAAAAACTTGTTGAAGAAACTCCATCTCCTGCACTTGATGGTGAAATGCGTGCGGAAATGGGACAGGCTGCAGTAACGGCTGCCCTTGCCGTTAACTATTCAGGTGCCGGTACAGTTGAATTTATTTATGATTATGTGAATAGAAAATACTACTTCATGGAAATGAATACACGTATCCAGGTTGAACACCCAGTTACAGAAATGGTAACGGGCGTGGATTTGATTAAAGAACAGATCAAAGTTGCTTCAGGAGAAAAACTATCACTTTCACAAGCAGATGTCACTTTTAATGGCTGGTCTATCGAATGCCGGATCAATGCGGAAAATCCAGAAAAGAATTTTATGCCATCGGCAGGTAAAATTCACATGTATTTACCGCCAGGAGGCTACGGAGTACGCGTAGATTCTGCTGCATACCCTGGGTACTCGATACCGCCGTATTACGATTCCATGATTGCTAAATTGATCGTCCATGCACCGACGAGAGAAGAAGCGATTGAGAAGATGAAACGCGCTTTAGGTGAGTTTGTCATAGAAGGTGTCCATACGACAATTCCTTTCCATATTAAGTTACTTCAGCATGAACAATTTGTTTCCGGAGAATTTAATACCAAATTCCTTGAAATATATGATGTAATGAACTCATAATGTAAAGGAAGACAGGAGGTGCTTTTGAATGAGTGAAATGGAAGGCCAATTACTCGAAATGAATGATTATAATAGTGGACTGGGCAAAGTGGAGATTGCGCCTGAGGTGATAGAAGTAATTGCGGGTATAGCTGCATCGGAAGTTGAAGGTGTTGCACATATGCGCGGGAATTTCGCTACAGGTGTAGTTGAAAAGCTTGGTAAAAAGAACCACGGTAAAGGCGTGAAAGTGGACTTAACGGGAGAATCCATCAAAGTGGAACTTTATTGTGTCATGAAATTTGGTGTCTCAATTCCGAAAGTCGCTCAGGAAGTGCAAGACAACATTCGCGAAGCTTTGTTGAATATGACCGCTATCGACGCGGGTGAAGTGAATATTCATGTAGTGGGCATAGCGTTTGAAAACGCGAAACAAGAAGCGGATTACGAACAAGAAGTGTAAGTGGCATCATTCGATTCACACCTGCAAAAACCCGGCAAAAAGCCGGGTTTTTGTTTTTTTAATGTATACTCGCTGATACACCGCTTTTGGAACCTGCTTATAATATTAAATTTAAATGAACATAATAAGGCGGTGTCTGGAAGTTTCCCTTTAATTCAAGGGTGATTTCTGTTAGAGTGTAAAAGGTGAAATATGAGCATGAAAGCTAGGCATGAGCTTTTTGACACTTTTTTTATTGGCCGTTTAACTAAGAGGAGCATCCTGGGGATTGTTGTCTGCAAAAATCCAGATGTTTGAGGTTTTTGGCCATTGTTTTAATGAGATTGAGCTTGATTATGAAAGAATTCAGCGAAAATCTTAATATTTTCGAAAAAATGTTATTTAATGTTCGTTTGTTCTAGCATTTTCATATATAATAGTAGATGTTAAAGGAGTAAGATTATGAAAAGAAGAGTAGCCCGTGAAAAATCCCTTCAAGCACTATATCAAATAGATATTGCCAAGTCGAATGCAGAAGAAGCAATGGAAAGCGTACTGGATGGTGCTCCTACTGATGAATATTTCAAGAATTTAGTAATGGGGATAACGGAAAATCGTGAACAACTTGATGGAATGATCAGGGACAATTTAGAGAACTGGACGCTGGAAAGACTGGCGAACATTGATCGGAATTTGCTGCGGATCGCGGTTTATGAAATGGTTCACAGTGAAGATGTTCCTGTAAGTGTTGCAATGAATGAAGCTATTGAAATTGCTAAGAAATTCGGTGATGATCAATCGAGCAGCTTTGTAAATGCCGTTTTATCCAAAATAAAGGTGAAAATCGGCAGCTGAAGCTGCAGCCTTGAACTTGGATTCTCTCAGCAATTTCTTTAGCAAAAATCAACTTGGGAGGAATATACACATGTCAGCTCAAATCATTAATGGTAAAGAAATTGCAGAGGCAGTTAGACAGGAAATCAGTAAGGAAGTTCAACAATTACGTGAAAAAAACATCGTTCCGGGTTTGGCTGTAATTCTGGTGGGCGATAACCAAGCATCACAAACTTATGTGCGCAATAAGCAAAAAGCTTGTGAGGATTTGGGCATGCATTCTATATTAATTAAAAAGCCTGCGGAACTCTCTCAGGAGGAATTAATTCAGAACATTGATGAATTAAACCAGGATGACAGCATTCATGGTATATTGGTGCAGTTGCCATTGCCTGGACATATTCAGGAAAAAGCGATCATTGAAGCGATTTCCCCTGAAAAGGATGTTGATGGATTCCATCCGATTAACATCGGGCGGATGATGACGGGCCAGGATGCTTTTTTACCTTGTACGCCTTACGGGGTAATGGTGATGCTAGAGCATATCGATTATGACCTTGAAGGTAAGCATGTGGTCATCGTAGGCAGGAGTAATATCGTCGGAAAACCAGCCGGACAATTGTTTTTGAATGCGAACGCAACCGTAACATATTGCCATTCAAAGACAAGGGACCTTGCTTATTATACCAAGCAAGCAGATGTCGTTGTGGCAGCTGTCGGAAAGAGGGACACGATCACGAGTGACCATATTAAAGAAGGTGCCGTTGTCATTGATGTTGGAATGAACAGGAATGATGAAGGAAAGCTTTGCGGTGATGTGGCGTTTGATGATGTGAAAAATAAGGCTTCATACATTACACCAGTTCCAAAAGGTGTTGGTCCCATGACAATTACAATGCTTATGAAAAATACGGTCAAATCTGCTCAAAAAACATTGAACAGGATTAGCCAGCACTAAAAAGCTGAAAAAACGTTAAATTATTTTAAAGAAGCGGACCTCTTGTTTTATAATAACGGGAGACCGCTTTTTTCCATGCATAGATTTAATCAAGTTTTAAGTGTAACCTATAGGTGAGCTTTCTTTATATCCGATTTCCGTCGGAAGGAGACAATATATGAGCAACCAACAATATTTGAGCGTGTCGGCTTTGACGAAGTACATTAAAAGGAAGTTTGATGCCGACCCCCATTTGCAAAATGTATACATAAAAGGCGAAATATCTAATTTTAAACAACATACAAGCGGACATATGTATTTTACGCTAAAGGACGAGAAGGCCCGCCTCCTCTCCGTTATGTTTGCCGCTAATAACAAAGGGATGAAATTTCAACCCGAAAATGGAATGAAAGTCCTTGTAAAGGGTGATATTTCATTATACGAAGCGGGCGGACAGTATCAGCTTTATGTGAAAAGCATGGCCCCGGATGGTGTGGGGGATTTGTATCTTGCTTATGAACAGTTGAAGAAAAAGCTAGAGGCGGCCGGTTTGTTTTTGTCCGAACATAAGAAAACGATTCCACAGTACCCCAAGACTGTAGGCGTCATTACATCTCCGACCGGAGCTGCACTAAGGGATATCTTGACAACCATTAAGCGGAGATACCCAATTGCCAAAATCATCGTGTACCCAGCTCTTGTACAAGGGAATAATGCCGCTAAATCGATTGCTAAGGCAATATCAAAGGCTAACGCAAGGGCGGAGAGCGATGTACTCATTGTCGGAAGGGGCGGTGGGTCGATCGAGGAGCTATGGGCCTTTAATGAGGAGATAGTGGCTGAATCGATCTATGATTCTGATATACCGATAATTTCTGCTGTCGGACACGAAACCGATTTTACAATTGCTGATTTCGTCGCTGATATGCGTGCTCCGACACCAACTGGGGCAGCAGAGCTAGCGGTTCCTCACCTGAATGAAATACTCGAACGTCTGATGAACCGTAAGAATCGCTTGACCCGCTCCATTCGTGAAGGAGTGAATTTTGAACGGACCCGATTGACAAGGATGGAAAGATCGTATGCTTTCCGCTATCCACATAAAATGTATGAACAGAAGCTTGAGCAACTAGATAAGACGATGGACAGGTTAGGGAAAACAAGCACGCGATATTTCGTGAAAAAGAGAGATGAGCTTAAGCAGCTGAACGATATTCTGAAAAAGCAGCATCCTGAACAAGCGGTGAAAAATTCAAAAGATGAATTGCAGCAGCAGGAAAAAGGTTTGAGGAGGGGCATGGAAGCCATCTATCGGCAGAAATCTCAGCAGTTCGTTCATCTTACTGCCACTTTGTCAGCTCTCAGCCCATTAAAAATCATGGAACGGGGCTATGGATTGGTTTTTGCTGAGGATGAGACGTTAGTGAAAAGTACACAGCAAGTATCAAAAGGGGATAAAATAGCCGTTTCCATAAAAGATGGAACGCTTGAATGTGAAATTAAAGAAATAAAGGAGCGAATTGAACCATGACAAAAAAACAGGAAGCTACATTTGAAGAAGCAATGGAGAATCTTGAGAAAATCGTAGAACAGTTGGAAGAAGGCGATGTGCCCTTGGAAGAAGCCATTTCCATTTATAAACAAGGAATGGATTTATCAAGGCTTTGCCACTCCAAGCTTAAGGCGGTTGAAGATCAGTTGACTCAAATCTTACGCGAAGACGGGGAACTTGAAAACTTCGTTGTACAGGAGGAAGAATAACATGGGTACTGCGTCTTTTGAAATGTTTTCTAAAGAATATAAGGCGATTATAGAACGGGAAATCGTGGAATATGTCAATAAACTTAATGCGCCGGCAGTGGTCAAAGAAGCCATGAACTATTCATTGGAGGCAGGCGGTAAACGGATTCGCCCGTTATTGGTCTTTGCGGTTCTGGAGGCCTTTGGGAAAAACTTGAGGATGGGGATTCCTGCAGCGGCTGCCATTGAAATGATCCATACATATTCTTTGATTCATGATGATCTTCCGGCGATGGATGATGATGATCTCCGCCGCGGAAAACCGACGAACCATAAAGTGTTCGGAGAGGCGATAGCGGTACTGGCAGGTGATGCTCTCCTTACATATAGCTTTCAATTGGTGACGGATATGATTGATCCCGAGGTAACGGCTGAAATGAAACTGGACCTTGTAAGTGAAATTGCTAAGTCTGCCGGAGCCGAAGGGATGGTTGGAGGTCAAGTTGCCGATATGGAAGGTGAAAATAAACAGTTGACCCTTCAGGAATTGGAATATATCCATGAACATAAAACAGGGAAGTTAATGACTGCAAGCATCCTTTCCGGTGCTATATTAGCCGGAGCGAATGAAGAACAGCATCTGCATTTACGGGACTTTGCATACCACCTGGGGCTTGCTTTTCAAATTCGGGATGATATTCTGGATATTGAAGGGTCAGTCGAGTTGATCGGCAAGCCGGTTGGCAGTGATGTAGGAAATCACAAAAGCACATATCCTTCTTTACTTACGCTTCAAGGGGCGAAGGAAAAGTTGGAACATCATGTTGGACTTGCTCATGCCGCGTTAGGAAAAACAAACTTACAAACGGGTTTGTTGAATGAACTAACTGATTTAATAGCGAACCGTAACCATTGATTTGTGGCTAAATTTGTTATCAATTGAGGTTTTATGGTATACTCATTGTGCAAAAATATGTGAAAATCAACATGAATTTTTTTATTGAGATACGTGATAAAATAGGTATATTAAGCCGCCGAAATCACCTGGGTGTTGGCGGCTATTTTTTAACTTAAAACCAATTTTTCGGTCAAGTCTTCCATAGCCCTCTTTCATGAGGCTTTGTCTATGCTTACAACCGAGAATGACAGAAAGTGAGTGGTCCTGTTTGGATCTTCTATCTATAAAAGACCCTTCTTTTTTGAAGAAGATGAATAATGAAGAACTAGTCGAGTTAAGTGCCGACATACGTAAATTCCTTGTGGAAAAATTATCGGTTACCGGTGGGCATATTGGTCCCAATTTAGGTGTAGTTGAATTGACTATAGCCTTGCACAAAGAATTCGACAGTCCGAATGATAAAATTTTATGGGATGTCGGGCATCAATCATATGTCCATAAAATCCTGACTGGCAGAGCTGGAGAGTTTGATACCTTAAAGAAATATAAAGGTCTTTGCGGCTTTCCTAAAATGATTGAAAGCCCTCATGATGTTTGGGAAACCGGTCACAGTTCCACTTCCCTTTCAGCTGCAATGGGAATGGCAGCTGCACGTGATATCAAAGGTGAAAAAAGTTTTATTTTACCTGTAATCGGGGACGGAGCCCTTACAGGTGGAATGGCGCTTGAAGCTTTGAATCATATCGGGGATGAAAAAAAGGATATGATCGTTATCCTGAATGATAATGAAATGTCGATTGCCCCTAACGTAGGTGCCCTGCACACGATTTTGGGAAGATTGAGGACAGCGGGTAAATATAAATGGGCAAAAGATGAGATGGAGTTGCTTTTGAAAAAAATCCCTGCAGTTGGAGGGAAACTTGCGGCTACTGCTGAACGGTTGAAGGACAGCATGAAGTACTTATTGGTCTCGGGGATCTTTTTCGAAGAACTCGGTTTCACATACCTTGGACCAGTCGATGGTCATAATTATGAAGAACTGTTAGAGAATTTAAGATATGCCAAGAAAACGAAGGGGCCCGTTCTGCTGCATGTCATCACGAAAAAAGGAAAGGGCTATTCCCCGGCCGAGTTGGATACAACCGGGAATTGGCATGGGACAGGCCCATACAAAATCGAGACAGGCGATTTCGTGAAATCCCCTAGTAAAGGTCCTGCTTGGAGCGCTCTTGTAAGCGATACGGTCAGCAGACTCGCACGTGAAGATGAGCGGATTGTCGCGATTACCCCTGCAATGCCCGTAGGTTCGAAATTGGTTGGCTTTTCACGAGAGTTCCCGGAGCGTTTCTATGATGTAGGAATTGCCGAGCAGCATGCTGCCACTTTTGCAGCCGGATTGGCAACGCAAAAAATGAAACCATTCCTTGCCATTTATTCAACCTTCCTGCAAAGGGCGTATGACCAAGTGGTGCATGATATATGTCGTCAGAATTTAAACGTATTCATAGGGATTGACCGTGCCGGATTGGTTGGTAACGATGGCGAAACGCATCAAGGCGTTTTTGATATTGCTTTCTTACGCCATATTCCGAATATGGTTTTGATGATGCCGAAGGATGAAAACGAAGGTCAGCATATGGTCAATACGGCCCTAAGCTATAATGATGGCCCGATTGCTATGCGTTTCCCTCGTGGTAATGGTTGGGGAGTGGTAATGGATACCGAATTGCAGCAGATACCAATCGGTTCATGGGAAGTTTTGAAAGAAGGAACGGATGCTGCCATCTTAACTTTCGGCACAACGATTCCAATGGCTCTTGAAGCGGCAAAACAGCTAGAGAAAGAGGATTATTCCGTTAAGGTGATCAATGCCCGGTTCATCAAGCCATTGGATGAGAACATGTTGAGCAGTCTCCTTGGTGAGAAAATGCCTATCTTGACTATAGAAGAAGCGGTTCTTCAAGGTGGCTTTGGCAGTTCTGTACTTGAATATGCTCATGATCAAGGGTTCTATGGGGCTATTATCGATCGCATGGGCATCCCTGATTATTTCATTGAACATGGCAGTGTCGATGAACTTCTTGAAGAAATCGGTTTAACGACTGAGACCGCCATTAAAAAGATTAAAATGATAACACTCAAAAAAGAAAAAAGGGCCTGACAATATGAAAGTAATGAAAGAAAGAGTAGATGTATTACTTGTAGAACAAGGATTGGCCGATACACGTGAAAAAGCGAAGCGTATGGTTATGGCCGGTCTTGTCTACGCGAATGAAGAGAGGTACGAAAAACCGGGGGAAAAAGTTCCGGTCGATCTCGAATTTACGATCAAAGGTAAAGTTATGCCTTACGTTTCAAGAGGTGGACTTAAACTTGAGAAGGCCTTAAAAGAATTCGACTTACAGGTGAACGGGAAAATCCTCCTAGATATCGGATCCTCGACAGGGGGATTCACGGATTGCGCCTTGCAAAATGGTGCCACCATGTCCTATGCACTGGATGTAGGCTATAATCAACTTGCCTGGAAGCTTAGGCAGGATGAGCGGGTAAAAGTAATGGAACGGACCAATTTCCGCTACGTTACACCCGCTGACCTGGATGGGGAGATGCCAAACTTTGCAAGCATTGATGTTTCGTTCATCTCGCTCACATTAATTTTACCGGTGCTAAAAACCCTGCTTGTTCCGAAAAGCGACGTCGTTGCCCTAGTTAAACCGCAATTCGAAGCCGGGAAGGATCAAGTGGGTAAAAAGGGGATTGTTCGCGATCCCAAAATCCATAAACAAGTGTTGGATAAGATCATTTCCTTTGCAAAAAATGAAGGCTACGATATTTTGGATGCCTCCTTCTCACCGATCACCGGCGGCGATGGAAATATTGAATTTTTGCTTCACTTATACTGGGAAGGGTCAAAAGAAGATGGAGCAATATTGCTTTCGAAAACGATTGATGACATCGTTGGAGAAGCCCATGCCCAGTTTAAAAAAGAATAGCTGGAACTTTGTATGGCTCCTTTGGCTGATTGGTTGGCTAAAAGGAGCTTTTTACCTTTAAATGAGGGTTGTAAGCACTCGAATGATTTGAGGAAGCTACACAGGTAGGTAAGAACAAAAAATAGTCTTGTTATGCAAATTAGAGAAAAAGTTGTACAATTGCATAAAAATCCGATAACATTAATATTAACCACTTATGAGAGCGGTCTATTTGCACGTACGGATGAACCGAAGCAATCCCATATTGGTCAGCCTGCCTAAGCATGTTATGAAATGGATAATTTTTATAATTAAATGAGCAACAGTTGAGAAGAGGTGCTTCTACTTATGAATAAAGGACAACGACATATAAAAATAAGAGACATTATAACGAACAACGATATTGAAACCCAGGATGAACTGGTTGAAGAACTGAAATTTGCTGGGTACAATGTAACTCAAGCCACAGTATCAAGGGATATTAAAGAGCTTCACCTTGTAAAGGTTCCGTTAACGGATGGAAGGTATAAATACAGCTTGCCTGCCGACCAACGTTTCAACCCACTTCAAAAATTAAAGAGAATCCTGGTTGATGCTTTTGTACGCATCGATGCGGCCAATAATTTGCTGGTTATGAAAATGCTCCCTGGTAATGCACAGGCGATCTGTGCATTAATTGATAATTTAAATTGGCAAGAAATACTCGGGACGATCGGCGGCGATGATACTTGTTTAATTATCTGCCGTTCTGAGGAAGATGCAAAGATCATTTCCGGCAAATTCTTGGACATGCTCTAATAATTTTGTGAGGTGACCTAGTTTGTTAACAGAACTATCGATTAGGAATTTTGCGATCATAGATAGCCTGTCCGTATCTTTTGAGAAAGGCTTGACTGTCTTGACCGGAGAAACTGGGGCAGGGAAATCAATTATCATAGATGCCGTTCATCTTTTGGTTGGGGGACGTGGCTCGGCAGAGTTCATTCGGCATGGTGAGTCGAAGGCCGAAATAGAAGGATTATTTCAGATTGAAGATGAGTCGCATCCCGTCTTTGCTAAGGCAGTAGAATTTGGCTTGGATATGAATGATGGGATGGCCATTCTTCGAAGGGATATCTCACTCAGCGGCAAAAGTGTATGCAGGGTAAATGGTAAACTTGTAACGATTGCCATTTTACGCGAAATAGGACGGACACTGATTGATATTCATGGTCAGCATGAACATCAGGAATTAATGGATGAACGACTGCATCTTCCGCTGCTGGATCAGTTCGGCGGTGAAAAAATTGCCTCGGCACTCACTGAATACCAAAAACTATATAAACGTTATGAAACCGCTTCTAAACAATTGAATGGTTTAAGCCAAAATGAACAGCAAATGGTCCACCGCCTTGATTTGATTCAATTTCAATTCGATGAAATCCATAAAGCTGATTTGAAACTTCACGAAGATGAAGAATTGATGGAAGAGCGGAAAAAAATTAATAATTTCGAAAAAATCCATGAAGCGCTGCAAACCAGTTATAATGCTTTAAATGGTGAGCAACATGCAATTGATTGGCTTTCCGTAGCCATGAATAACCTGGAGGAAGCGGCAGGGCTTGATGAGGGATTAAAAAACAGCTCCGAGACCGTTTCAAATAGTTACTTCCTTCTTGAAGAGGCAGTGTCGAACATCCGGGATCAATTGGACTCTTTGGATTATGATACCGAACGTGTTGAATTCATTGAAAGTCGCCTTAATGAAATAAATCAATTAAAACGTAAATACGGGAGGACCATCGAGGAAATCCTGGAATATGGTGCTGGTATCGAAGAGGAAGTTGAAAAACTGCAAAATAGGGAAACCCATATTGCGAAGCTTGAAAAGGAAATAAAATCGATTAAGGCTGATTTAATTGTTGAAGCAAAGAATCTGTCTGATCTTCGTCAGACATTCGCTTTGCAGTTAACAAAAAAAATTCATCAGGAATTAAAAGATTTATACATGGAAAAAACAATTTTCGAACCACATTTCCTTCAAACGGCTTATACTTTCGATGAGTTGTCAGATCGGGGCATTAATCAAACAGGCCTGGATAATATGGAATTTTATATTTCCACCAATCCAGGAGAACCGTTGAAACCTCTTTCTAAAATTGCATCGGGTGGAGAGTTGTCGAGGATCATGTTGGCTTTGAAAAGCATTTTCTCCAAGCATCAGGGCATTACGTCCATTATTTTCGATGAAGTGGACACCGGTGTAAGCGGACGGGTTGCGCAATCCATTGCCGAAAAGATCTATAAAGTGGCAACGGGATCTCAAGTGCTGTGCATATCCCATCTACCACAGGTGGCAGCAATGGCGGATACTCACCTTTTCATTGCGAAAAATGTGAAGGCTGGGCGGACGAATACCTCTGTTAAACCACTTATAGAAACGGAAAAAATAAAAGAAATCGGCAGGATGATTTCAGGTGTCGAGATTACGGACTTGACGAAGCAGCATGCCAATGAATTAATTCAGCTGGCCAAAAGGCTGAAGATCACATCTTGATAGGCTCACAAGAAGATTATTTAAACTTCTCATAAGCATTCATTGTAAAGCTATCCAAAAACGGATAGCTTTTATTTTTTGCTCCTGTTATAAATGACTGTCATGAGGGCTAAATTAAAGGTGTAGCCATAAAGTTTCAGAGAGCGAGGAGAGTGAATGGATTGAAATTTTTATGGATAAACAGGATCATCGGTGGAATTCTCCTTGTTTCGCTATTAACATTAGGGTTATACCAGCCATCTCGTGAATATTTTTTAATTCCAAATCATCTTGTACTATTTGAAGGAAGTCAATATAGTATTTCCAAATCATTACCTGTTTCTGCAAAAGCTTCGGGATCAAGTGATGGGATTTCGCTTCATGATGAACAAGCTTCGATAACGCTAGGTGCCGAGAAACCAGGTACGAATGAAGTTTTACTTGATGTAGCAGGCCTGCCTGCCAAAAAGGTTGACATTAGGGTGTTAAAAGACTTTAAAGTCATGCCTGGAGGACAATCCATTGGCGTTAAGCTTAATACTCTCGGAGTGCTCGTAGTAGGTCATCATCTTATTGATACTACACAAGGGAAAAAATCACCAGGAGAGAAAGCGAAAATTGAAATTGGTGATATTATTACAGAAATCAATGGTCAGACGATAAAGAAGATGGGGGATGTAACCCCTTTTGTTCAGCAGGCAGGTGAAAAGGGAGAAGCGTTGAATCTTGTCATCAATCGGGATAATGAAGTGCTTCATAGTACCCTTTTACCTTTAAAAGATAAGAATGAAGGAACATACAAATTAGGTTTGTATATCCGTGATTCGGCAGCTGGTATCGGAACGATGACGTTTTATCACCCGGATTCAAAAAAATATGGGGCATTGGGACATGTCATTTCCGATATGGATACAAAAAAGCCGATTGTTGTAAAGGACGGGCAGATTGTTCAATCGACAGTCACTTCCATTGAAAAGGGAAGCAATGGTGATCCGGGAGAAAAATTGGCACGCTTTTCTTCTAATAAAGAGAAAATAGGAAATATTAATCGCAATAGTCCCTTTGGGATTTTTGGGAAATTAAATCAAGATTTTAAAAACGGGGTTAATGACAAGGCACTCCCCATCACCCTTTCCCATGAGGTAAAGGAAGGACCAGCAAAGATCCTGACAGTGGTGGATGGTTCTAAAGTAGAGGAATTCGATGTGGAAATCGTCAGTTCCATTCCACAAAAGTTTCCTGCGATCAAAGGAATGGTCTTAAAAGTGACGGATAAAGAATTGCTTCAAAAAACGGGTGGGATCGTTCAGGGTATGAGCGGCAGTCCTATCATACAAAATGGGAAATTAATCGGTGCAGTCACCCATGTATTTGTTAATGATCCTACTAGTGGGTATGGAGTCCATATCGAATGGATGTTAAACGAAGCCGGTATTAATATATACGACAAAGATAATTATGAAAAGGCAAGTTGAAGAAACCGGGTATCCCTTTGGATGCCCCTTTTTAATGGGGAGCGGTGATTGGCAATAATAATGTTCTTTTAAGGGTTTGGCAATGGTTTAATAAAAAATAGAGGATTTTTTGAAACGATGTGATAAAATGATAACGAAATGAAGATTTTTCGACAATCGGTTTATTCGAATAGCAAACGAAGTCGAAAACAAGAGATATCCGGAGAATAATATTGAATTCCTTATATTTTTTCAAAAATAAAAGGAATTTAGTTTCCATTGTCGAAAAGTTCAATTACAATAGAATTTAGTCATATAGAAAAAAAGACCAATTGTAGTTGAGGAGGAAATCAAGCGTGAAAAAAATTAAGGTGTGCGTTGTAGACGATAATAGAGAACTTGTTGGCCTTCTGGAAGAATACATTTCAGCACAGGAAGACATGGAAGTGATTGGGGTGGCACATAACGGACAAGATTGCCTGGGGATGCTTGAAAGCGTTGATCCGGATATATTGATCCTCGATATTATCATGCCTCATTTAGATGGGTTAGGTGTACTTGAAAAACTTCGTGAAGTAAAACGGGGTGCTATGCCTAATGTAATTATGCTTACTGCCTTTGGTCAAGAAGATGTCACGAAAAAAGCAGTTGATTTGGGCGCGTCTTATTTTATCCTGAAGCCTTTTGATATGGAGAATCTAGCCAATCATATTCGTCAGGTGAGCAGTAAAGGCCAGGCTGTTTTAAAAAATCATAGTCAATTTAGCTATCGTCCCCAAAATGAACCAAAGCCGAAAAACCTCGATGCCAGCATCACAAGCATCATTCACGAAATTGGAGTGCCTGCACATATTAAGGGCTATTTGTATTTAAGGGAAGCCATATCCATGGTGTACAATGATATTGAACTATTGGGCTCGATCACCAAAGTTTTATATCCGGATATCGCCAAAAAATACAATACAACGGCAAGCCGAGTTGAACGTGCGATCCGACATGCAATTGAAGTGGCCTGGAGCCGTGGCAATATAGAATCCATTTCATCTTTATTCGGTTATACGGTCAGCATGACTAAGGCTAAACCTACAAATTCCGAATTCATAGCAATGGTTGCCGATAAGCTTCGCCTTGAACATAAAGCATCTTGACAGGGGTAGGGGCGTTGATTTGACGGCAATTTGGACGGGAATTTAACCGTGAATTTATCGCCAACTCCGGTAAACCTTGCGGTGGAATACCAATAAAGACTGATCGTATTTGGCGGAAACTCGGCACACTACGAGTCAGTATATAGGAAAATTCCGCAGTCGTCCAAACTGGGCGGCTATTATTTTCGCGTAAGGGGTTGGTACTTATGTCCATCCGTAATCGATTGAATGTATTACGTCATGATCTTCGTATGACCCAAACGGAATTTGCCGCATTTATAGGGCTCTAAGCGTATATATCAGTGTAAGCGTTACGAAAGGAAGCCCACGAACCTACGCTCGACAATGCCATGCTAAATAGCGAAAGGCTCGGTATGACGGTAAACGAAATATTTTATAGGGAAAAATCATGACGTCCATTGCTGGGCGTTTTTTTTTATGCCTTTGCCTTTTCAACTCCGTTTAATTTTTTGTTAGGTCGCGACTTGGAACGTGTAAAAACGCTCAACCCTACGTTTAATATGTCCGATATGAAAACGGAGAAAGACAAAGACGTTCGACCGACTCTATACGTAAAAAAGCCCCGACAATTAGCGGATCACTCCGTAAGGTCGAGGATTTTTTCTTGAACAAACGAAAGTGCGATACTGCTGATTTAATTTGTCACCACGATGCTTTCAAGTGTTATATAGGTATTCAAACATAAATTATAGGGGATTGGGATAGTCAAGAACCTGAAAAGGGACCTAAATAGTCCCTTTTGTTTTGATTAATAAAATAATCGATGGGCTCGATTATACTGACTATCAAAAGTTTTCTTTGACAAATTCTGCTTCTTGTTCAGGAGTAAGAACTCCGGTAGCTTTACCAACATTTCCATTTTGGGCACCCCAAAGGTAGTTGTGATCTTCCACTATATTGTCGAAGTTTCCTTCTTTCCAGTTTCCTACGATCCTCAGTAATTCTCTTTTAAGTGTGAAGCCGATGTCAATATCTTTAATAAATGCATAAACGACATTGATGTTTTCAGGAGTCATCTCAAGGTTGTACCATTTTTCTTCAGAAATTACTTTTTGATGAGTCATACTATGCATAGTTTTCATCACGTCTTTTGCAGTTGAAGCCGGGCCAAGACCTAATTCATATAGAACTTGTTCATATTCTGAAGTTTGTTCTTCCATATCCTTATCTTTCTTATTTTTCCCCGAAACTTCCATAACAGCAATACCGGTATTTGGTTCATTATGCGTTGCTTCATACTTTTTAGCATTCTGCTGTAATGTTATTACCACTGCAAGAACTGCTGCAGCAACAATAATTGAAACCACTGACCATCTAAATTTATTCATGTTAAGTTCCTCCGAGTCATAGTTCAATTATTCACTCATCAATTACATCCTTTTATGGATAAGCTAACCAGTATTATATTAACATAAAATATTAACCGATAATCTTAAACAATTATGTAACCATAAAGAATACATATAAATTTTTTATCGGAAACCAATACAGAGTATCCTGAGACAACTGGTGACTAAATGAACAGGCGCATTGGCGATACACGTCCGTGTATGTAAAGAGAGCGACTGCAATTGTTCACTTCCCTGCTTATTATATAGACGTCCACGTGCATCTTCGTGTTGCCTTTTTCGAAAAGGTTTTCCGGTAAATGATATCGATGAAAATAATCTTCCGTTTCTTTTCATAAAATTGGGGATATAACGATTTTTGGGAGAGGTGGCAGATTTCATCATGACCTTAATCTTTGCTCATCGAGGCTCATCAGGTACCCATCCGGAAAATACGATGTCGGCGTTCAAAGAAGCAGCCCGTGTAGGAGCAGACGGAATTGAAACGGATGTCCAGCTCTCGAAAGATGGAGAAGTAGTCATCATTCACGATGAAAAGCTCGATCGGACGACGAATGCCTCAGGGTATGTAAAAGATCGGACCTTAATGGAGTTGAAAACTCTTAAAGCTTCCTCAAATTATAAAGGTAAATGGGGTAAAGAAAAAATTCCGACACTTGAAGAACTTTTGATATGGCTAAACAATAATCAGCTTTTTTGCAATATTGAATTGAAAAACATGCTTTTTCTGTATCCAGGCTTAGAAGAGAAAGTCATACGCCTCATCCGTACCTACCAAATGGAAGAAAGGATCATTCTTTCTTCTTTCAATCATTATAGCTTGGTTCATTGCCACCGATTGGCACCTGAAATGGAAACGGCACCGCTTTATAGGGATGGGCTGTACATGCCGTGGGTTTATGCCAAGGCAATAGGAGGGAGCGCTATCCATCCAAATATCCGGGTTGCCCCTGATGTCATTATTCGAGCATCGTTAAGAATGGGTGTTCCTGTAAGGCCCTATACCATTAATAAGGAAGCGGAGATGAAGCGATTATTCAATTTGGGATGCAGTGCCATCATTACCGATTTTCCTGAGGATGCGATACGGGTCAGAGAAGGACTTAAATAGAGATAATGAAAGAAGAAGGTGCCATATCTTACATGGCACCTTCTTTTTGCGCATTAAAATTTATTGAATCTGCTTTGAACCTTATTTTGTTTTCGATCTCGATGAAGGACGAAGCCGGCGATGAAGGCTATCCCGCCAATTGTGATAAGCAGGCCGATTAAAAATTGCAACCACAGGACTGGATAGGGAGGCTGTAAAATGCCGAACACCATGTCCCTCATTATTTTTATGCCATAGGCAGCAAATGCCCCGGGAATAAAAAGAATCAAAAAAGCGATTAAACGTTTCATGCGGTCAAATCCCTTCCGAAAATTCCGTCTTTTAAAAATGATAAAGGATATAGAATATTTGTCAAGTTTCGGGAAACTAGAAAATGACTGGAAGGCAATGACTGTTTTTAAGGGATATCAATATGGTAAAATGAGAGGGCGTGGAGTATGAAAAAAATTGCAGAGATGAATCTTTTAATGGGGTAAATAAATCATAAGGGGGATGGCTCATGCAAAAAGTCATGATAGTAGGGGGAGGAGTGGGAGGGACGACCGTGTTGAAACTCCTTTCGGAAAGCGAAGTATTCTCAATTGTTTGTATGGCTGATACGAATGGATCCGCAGAAGGGATGCTTGCAGCAAAAGAACGAAGGATTCCTACAGTGACTAATTGGAGCAAGGGATTGGATGGGGATTTGGATATCATTTTTGATACGACTGGAGATCCGTCTGTTTATAATAAGATAAAAAGGGATATGCATGATCAAACGATACTCATTCCTGGAAGTGTCGCCCACATCATGACGAAGTTGTTTGAAGAGAAAAATCGTTTAATAAATAAATTGGAGAATGCTTCGGCAAAAATGGACCTGATCCTGAATACGACCAGTGAAGGGATGGTGGTGATTGATCAGGATGGATTCATCATCATGTTCAATGATAGTGCCGAACGAGCATCTGATATAAAACGCAGGGACGCGATTGGCAGACATATTAAAGATATCTTCCCTACAACTGGATTGCTTCGAGTGATGGAAATGAACAAAAAAGAAGTAAATCAGGAGATCACCATTTCTAATGGGATGGAACTCATAACGACAAGGATTCCTCTGGTAAATGCCGATAAGGAAATCATAGGGGCTTTTTCCGTGTTTAGGAATAAAACGGAAGCTGTACAATTGGCAGAGCAGATCACTGATTTAAAAGAGATACAGACAATGCTCCAGGCGATCATACAATCCAGTGATGAAGCCATATCTGTCGTGGATGATCAAGGGAGGGGACTATTGATCAATCCAGCCTATACGAGAATCACTGGCCTGACAAAGAACCAAGTGATCGGGAAGCCGGCGTCCATCGATATTTACGAAGGGGAAAGTATGCATATGAAAGTGCTACAGACGAAAAAGCCTGTTCGGGGTGTCAATATGCGTGTCGGGCCAAAACATAAGGAAGTGATTGTGAATGTAGCTCCAATCATTGTGGATGGGTGTCTGAAAGGGAGTGTTGGCGTCATTCATGATGTATCGGAAATTCAAGCCTTGACTCATGAATTGAATCGGGCAAGACAGATTATCCGGACATTGCAGGCTAAATATTCCTTTGATGATATAATAGGAGCTTCCGAAGAGATGAAGCTTCCCATTGAACAAGCGAAATTATCGGCAAGGACACCGGCTACTGTCTTATTGAGAGGGGAATCAGGGACAGGCAAAGAGTTATTTGCACACGCCATCCATAATGCAAGCGATAGGAAATTCAATAAATTCGTACGTGTAAACTGCGCGGCAATCTCGGAAGCATTACTTGAAAGTGAACTGTTCGGTTATGATGAGGGAGCGTTTACAGGCGCAAGCAGAGGCGGAAAGGTCGGTTTTTTTGAAGAGGCAAATCAAGGGAGCATCTTTTTGGACGAAATTGGTGAATTACCAGCGAACATCCAAGCAAAATTACTGAGGGTTTTACAAGAGCGGGAAATCATCAGAGTGGGGGGAACAAAGCCGATTCCCATCAATGTCCGGGTCATAGCCGCTACGAATATCAATCTTGAACAGGCAATAGCAAGCGGATCATTCAGGGAAGACTTATATTTCAGGCTGAACCGCATGCCAATTTTCATTGCTCCTTTACGAAAACGTAAAGAAGATTTAAGAGAATTGGCGGAGCATTTAATTCATAAAATCAATCAGGAGTATGGACGGAGCATAGAGGGAATCACTGCAGAAGCTATACATAAGATGCAAATCTATAACTGGCCAGGGAATGTGAGGGAACTGGAAAATATTTTAGGACGGGCGATCATTTTCATGAAATTGAACGAGACGATCATTGATGTACAGCATATTCCGGACTTTATCGAATCGATTCCAATAATACAGGAGAAAGACTCAATGGAGCCATCTGGCTACGTATCGGGCAGACCGCTCTCGGAGATAATAGACCAGTATGAAGCAAAAATCATTCAGCAAGCTATAAATACACACAAAGGAAATAAAACACTTACGGCAAAAGTGCTGGGGATTTCGGTTAGAAATCTATATTACAAAATGGAAAAATTCGAACTGTGAATATACTTGCATGCTAAAAATTGCACACTATGAAAAAAACTGCGTGGAATATTCTGATTTATTTTAATTTAAGTGTAAGTCCACTTCTAACATGAAATTTTTTTAAATCTGGTATAGGCTATAGTTGTTCACCTTATTAACCAGCATCTCCTTTTTTTGGTTATAAAGGCTCTCGCATTTCAATTTATTGGCATGTTATTTGCATATTTAAAGGTACATGGATTTTCCAAGGGAACCATTCCCAATAGGGAAAATATCATGTGATTAGCGGATTTCATTTAAAAAGAACGTAGTAGCCAGTAAGAATGAGGAGTAATGCAATGTCCTCATATCTGACACGAATTAAAACATCTAGGGAGGATTTCTTTATGGAAATTTTTAAATATCTTGAGAAGTATGACTACGAACAACTGCTGTTCTGTCAGGATAAACAATCGGGTTTGAAAGCGATTATTGCCATTCATGATACAACATTGGGACCTGCACTTGGCGGCACACGGATGTGGACGTATGCTTCTGAAGAAGATGCCATAGAAGACGCTTTAAGGCTTTCAAAAGGAATGACATATAAGAACGCAGCTGCCGGCTTGAATTTAGGCGGAGGAAAAACCGTCATCATCGGCGATCCGCGCAAGGATAAAAATGAAGAAATGTTCCGTGCATTCGGTAGGTATATCCAAGGGCTTAATGGACGTTATATAACAGCTGAAGATGTAGGGACGACGGTCGAGGATATGGATCTCATCCATGAGGAAACGGATTTTGTCACTGGGATTTCCCCTGCATTCGGTTCTTCAGGTAACCCGTCCCCTGTAACTGCTTATGGGGTATACCGCGGTATGAAAGCTGCTGCAAAAGAAGCATTCGGCACTGATTCTTTAGAAGGCAAGGTAGTTGCAGTCCAGGGCGTCGGGAATGTAGCTTATAACTTATGCCGTCACCTTCATGAGGAGGGCGCTAAGTTGATCGTTACGGATATCAATAAAGATAGTGTGGCCCGTGCGGTTGAATCCTTTGGGGCGACAGCAGTGAATCCTGATGAAATTTATGGGGTTGAATGTGATATCTATGCTCCATGTGCATTAGGGGCTGTCATAAATGATCAAACAATCAATAAAATCAAGGCGAAAGTCATTGCAGGTGCAGCCAATAATCAATTGAAGGAAGCTGTTCATGGTGATCAAATACATGAAAAAGGTATCATATATGCTCCTGATTATGTCATTAATGCAGGTGGAGTCATCAACGTTGCTGACGAGCTTTTAGGGTATAATCGGGAAAGAGCCCTTAAAAAAGTGGAAACGGTTTATGATACCATTGAACGAGTCATTGAGATTGCAAAACGTGATCAAATTCCAACCTATAAAGCAGCTGATAGGATGGCAGAAGAGCGAATTGCACGTATGAGGAACTCCAGGAGTCAATTTTTACAAAATGAAAAGCATATTTTGAATGGACGAAAATGATTTTAGTTGTACGAGATTTTAATTCCTGTGTTTTTTTAACGAAACACAGGAATTTTCAACATTGATAACGTAATAAACATAATGCAAGTAAAAATAGTGACTATCTTTTATTAGTGAGGAGGAGTGGTTTTGGCTGAAGAATTTGACCTCGTTATCCTCGGAGGAGGAACAGGCGGGTATGTGGCAGCGATAAGGGCTGCTCAATTAGGATTGAAAACTGCTGTCGTGGAGAAAGGCAAGCTCGGCGGAACGTGTCTACATAAAGGCTGTATCCCTTCGAAAGCACTTTTACGGAGTGCGGAGGTTTATCAGACTGCAGTGAAAAGTGACGAATTCGGTATAGTTACCGGGGATGTAAAGGTAGATTTCCTTAAGGTGCAGGAAAGAAAGAATAAAGTGGTTGATCAACTCTATAAAGGTGTTCAACACTTGATGAAACAAGGAAAGATAACGGTTTATGAAGGGTTAGGACGGATTCTTGGTCCATCGATATTTTCACCGATGCCCGGAACAATTTCCGTGGAAATGAACAATGGCAGTGAAAATGAAATGCTTATTCCTCAGAATGTCATCATTGCTACCGGTTCGCGTCCAAGGACCCTGCCCGGATTACAGATTGATGGGGAATTGGTACTAACATCCGATGAAGCTCTAAACCTTGAGAACTTGCCAAAATCAATCATTATTGTAGGCGGGGGAGTTATCGGCATTGAATGGGCTTCGATGCTGAATGATTTTGGTGTGGATGTGACAGTGCTTGAATATGCAGATAGAATCATACCGACTGAAGATCACGATATTTCCAGTGAGATGCTTAGACTCCTAACAAAAAAAGGCGTCAAATTCGTTACAGGTGCGAAAGTATTATCGGAAACTCTGAAAACGGATGTCTCAGTATCCATTTCTGCTGAAGTAAACGGTTCGGTAGAGGAATTCACAGCTGAAAAAATGCTGGTTTCCGTAGGAAGATCAGCAAATGTTGAAGGGATCGGCCTGGAAAATACAGAAATTGTGAAGGAAAATGGTTTTATTGAAACCAATGAGTTCTTCCAAACGAAGGAAACACATATCTATGCGATTGGTGATTGTATCGGCGGTTTGCAGTTGGCTCACGTTGCCTCCCATGAAGGAATTACAGCTGTTGAACATATGGCAGGTAAAAAGCCGGAACGGATCGATTATTCACTGATTTCAAAATGTGTGTATTCTAGCCCTGAAGCTGCAAGTGTCGGTTTGACGGAAGAACAGGCAAAAAAGGAAGGCTATGAGCTTAAAGTGGGGAAATTCCCATTCCGTGCAGTTGGTAAGGCCCTGGTATTCGGGGAAGCGGATGGTTTTGTCAAAATCATTGCCGATAAGAAAACGGATGATATCCTTGGCGTTCATATGATAGGACCACATGTTACGGATATGATTTCTGAAGCAGGGCTTGCAAAAGTGCTTGATGCGACACCTTGGGAGATAGCAAAAACAATTCATCCGCATCCAAGTCTTTCTGAAGCAATCGGCGAGGCGGCGCTTGCTGTCGATGGACTTGCCATTCATTCATAAAGAATAAGGTCAGGAGGTTTTATGATGGTAGAAAAACGTCATGAACAATTAGGCTTAAATGAGGAAACGGTTTTAGATATGTATCGGACAATGCTTTTGTCCCGCAGGATTGATGAACGGATGTGGCTGTTGAACCGGTCCGGGAAAATTCCTTTTGTGATTTCCTGTCAGGGGCAAGAGGCAGCACAAGTAGGGGCAGCGTTTGCACTGGATCGGCAAAAGGATTATGTACTTCCTTATTATCGGGATGTGGGTGTGGTACTTACCTTCGGGATGACCGCAAAAGACTTAATGCTATCTGGTTTTGCGAAAGAAGAAGATCCCAATTCCGGCGGACGCCAAATGCCTGGACATTTTGGTCAAAAGAAAAATAGGATCGTCACTGGTTCATCCCCTGTAACCACACAGGTGCCACATGCAGTTGGAATTGCGCTAGCAGGGAAGATGGAAGGTAAGGATTTAGTAACATTCGTAACGTTTGGGGAAGGTTCATCCAATCAGGGCGATTTCCATGAAGGTGCCAACTTTGCAGGTGTGCATAAGCTACCGGTCATTTTCATGTGTGAAAATAATAAATATGCCATTTCCGTGCCTATTTCGAAACAGTTATCATGTGAGAATGTTTCCGATAGGGCGATTGGCTATGGAATGCCTGGAATAACAGTGGATGGCAATGATCCATTGGAAGTGTATGCAGCCGTGAAAGAAGCGGCGGACCGTGCACGAAGGGGAGAGGGCCCTACCCTTGTTGAAACCGTTTCTTACAGGCTTACGCCTCATTCCAGTGATGATGATGACCGAAGCTACCGTACTGCGGATGAAGTGGCCGAAGCGAAAACAAAGGATTCCATAAAGACATTTGGAGCGTATTTAAGAGAAGCGGGAATCATGGATGATGATCTTGAGAAACAAATGAATGATGAAGTCATGAAAATAGTGAACGAAGCAACTGATTATGCTGAAAATGCTCCATATCCGAAGGCTGAAAGTGCGATGACTCATGTGTATGCACAAAAGTAAGGGGGTAATAGAATGCCAGTGATTTCATATATAGATGCCGTAACAATGGCAATGAGGGAAGAGATGGAACGTGATTCCCGTGTATTCGTATTGGGAGAAGATGTTGGGAAAAAAGGCGGGGTCTTCAAAGCTACTAATGGTTTATACGACCAATTCGGTGAAGCCCGGGTCATTGATACCCCGCTTGCTGAATCTGCAATAGCAGGAGTGGGGATTGGAGCAGCCATGTATGGGCTACGGCCAATAGCAGAAATGCAATTTGCTGATTTCATCATGCCTGCCATTAACCAAATTGTCTCAGAGGCAGCCAAAATTAGATATCGTTCTAATAATGACTGGAGCTGTCCTATCGTAATCCGTGCTCCATATGGGGGAGGAATTCATGGAGCTCTTTATCATTCACAATCGGTTGAAGCGATCTTTGCTAATCAGCCAGGTTTGAAAATTGTGATGCCTTCCACTCCATATGATGTCAAGGGATTGCTTAAAGCTGCCATTCGTGATGAAGATCCAGTGCTTTTCTTTGAACATAAACGAGCCTATCGCTTGATTAAGGGTGAAGTGCCCACTGAAGATTATGTACTTCCGATCGGAAAAGCGGATGTGAAAAGGGAAGGGGAAGACATTACGGTCATATCCTATGGACTTTGCGTGCATTTTGCCCTTCAGGCAGCAGAAAAATTAGCAGCAGATGGAATCTCTGCACATGTTCTGGATTTGCGTACCGTCTACCCTTTAGATAAGGATGCTATCATAGAGGCAGCATCTAGAACGGGAAAGGTTTTACTGGTCACAGAGGATAATAAAGAAGGCAGCATTATAAGTGAGGTCGCAGCCATCATTGCCGAGCATTGCCTTTTTGATTTGGATGCCCCGATAAAACGATTGGCAGGACCTGATGTACCTGCCATGCCATATGCGCCTACGATGGAAAAACATTTTATGGTGAATCCTGATAAAGTGGAAAAAGCGATGAGGGAATTAGCTGAGTTTTAATGACTGTTAAGAAGGAGGAACGATTCATGGCTATGGAATTAATGAAGATGCCTCAACTGGGCGAAAGTGTCACAGAGGGAACCATCAGTAAATGGCTTGTAAAGCCTGGAGATCATGTAACGAAATACGATCCGTTAGCTGAAGTGATGACGGATAAAGTAAATGCTGAGGTTCCTTCTTCCTTTACCGGCATCATCAAAGAATTGAAAGCGGATGAGAATCAAACGTTGGCAGTCGGAGAAGTCATTTGCTCGATTGAAGTTGAAACGGCAAAGACGGATAACGAAAATGAAGGGCAAGAGATTTCTCATGGAGAGGAAAACGCTGATGCAGCCGTAACAAGAGATATACAGCCGCCAGTGGGAGAGCCGTCAGGAAAAGCTCGCTTCTCACCGGCAGTGTTAAAACTCTCCCAGGAGCATGGGATCGACCTTTCAAAAGTAAAAGGAACGGGAAGTGAGGGGCGGATCACACGTAAAGATTTACTGAAACTTGTTGAATCCGGCACACTTCCTAAGGCGGATGAACCTGCAGCAATATCCGATTCGACTCATGAAGAGATTGCCCCTCAAGTTAATCGTCAAACCAGTTCAGTAACAAACGTACCGACTGTTGCAGGCGACAAGGAAATAGCGGTTACCGGCATACGTAAGGCAATTGCGTCCAATATGTTAAAAAGTAAGCACGAAATTCCGCATGCTTGGACAATGGTGGAAGTTGACGCAAGCAATATGGTAAAGTTGCGTGATAATCTCAAATCCGATTTTAAACAAAAAGAAGGATATAACTTAACGTATTTTGCCTTTTTTGTAAAAGCGGTCGCTCAAGCTCTTACCGAATTTCCAGAGCTCAATTCGATGTGGGCAGGCGATAAGATCATTCAAAAGAAAGAAATCAATATATCAATAGCTGTTGCAACGGAAGATGCCCTATTTGTCCCGGTCATAAAAAATGCTGATGAAAAATCCATTAAAGGGATTGCAAGGGAGATACAAGAACTTGCATCCAAAGTGAAGGCAGGCAAGTTAAAAGCAGAGGACATGCAAGGTGGCACGTTCACTGTCAATAACACTGGCTCATTCGGTTCTGTTCAGTCCATGGGAATCATCAATTATCCACAGGCAGCTATTTTACAAGTTGAAACGATTGTAAAACGGCCAGTGGTCATCAATGACATGATTGCTGTACGAGACATGGTGAATCTCTGTTTATCACTGGATCATCGTGTTTTGGACGGACTGGTTTGCGGCCGTTTCCTTGCAAGGGTTAAGGAGATCATTGAAAAGATTTCCAAAGATAACACGCCCATATATTAAAAAATTAAAGGAGGATAACCTTAATGGTATCCTCTTTTTTATGGTGTGCCCGGCATGGGTCTAATCTATACGGTGCGGCTCTCACCATGAAGGCGGTAGTGGTGGCTTCATGAAAGGTATAATTGGATGAGCAGCCAAAGGTTAACTATGAGAAATAGATGCATGATCCTACCTGTAAAAGAACGTCTTTCGGTCGAAGTCAAAGAAGATCCATAAGCTTTGAATCAGGGAAACAACAGAACCAAAGTAAATAGAATGACAATACTAAGTAAGACTTAAACTGATCTGCCGTTTCCTGAACCATATGGTTGTATGAGAGGGAGGAGGCTAGGCGCCTCCTTCTACTCGATTAATCTGTACCTATTAATGGAATAAAATTCTATTCTATGTAGAAAAACATCGACAAATTTTTTTTTTATGCTTATTATTTTATAGAGAGCTGTTCTAATACACAACTGACTCTAACTCATAAAAGATAATACATTGTTGATTATTTTAATAGCTGGGCATTGGTCTTTGTAAAAAAGCAATCATTCATCCTTATCTGTGTGCAAAACCGGACAATTTCTTGTGTATAAGATACATTTCTTTTTATTGTTCACAAAAATGGACACTTTTTTCATTTGTTAACACGTGAAAGCAATCTCTTCAATGATATTATCTTTTGGCATTATTTTTGCATATTGAAATAAGGAATATATTTTTATCAGATCAAATTGATGGGAGGGTAGTTTTCTTATCTAAACTGACTGAGCGTTCGTTCTCCCGAAGAATGGGTAGGTCGTTTTAAACGTCAGACGATAAGAAAGCGATTACAGATGGAACTGAAAGATGTAAAAAACATAACCTTTCCTAAGCCTTCTTATGAAGAGTGGAAAGAAGCTGTGGAAGCCAGTTTAAAAGGTAAAAGTGTAGAAAAATTAAAAACGAATACATATGAGGGCATCACTCTATATCCGCTCTATACAGAAAATACAGATTCGAAAAACAATGCAGCGGAATTGCCAGGATTCTTTCCTTTCACCCGCGGTACGTCTCCAGCGGGTTATTATGAAAAGCCTTGGCTTGTCGTCCAACCTGTAAGCGGTATCACAGCTGAAGAGGCAAATGATAAAATGCGTGCGTCATTCAAGCGCGGTCAAAATGTCGTGGCATACCCTGCGCGATTGCTCGCTGAGGGAGCAAGGGTTGAAAAATTGCTTAAGGATATCCCATTAAAGGAAATCCCGATTTTCATTGACCTTAAGGGAAAACAAAAAGATTTATTCCCGCAATTTAAAGCTGTTGCAGAATCACAGAATGTCCAATTGACAGGAGTAGCTGCGGAAGATCCGATTGCAGAATGGCTCATTTGCGGTCAGTTACCTGAAGATACGGACCAATATTTTGCAGAGTGGTTGAAAACGATCCAAGACTATCAAAAGGTAGGTCCAGATTTAAAAACCATCCTGATTAATACGTCTGTATACCATAATGGAGGAGCTAACGCCGTACAAGAAATCGCGTACGGATTATCGGCAGCCGTCCAATATGTATTGGAAGGGCAAAAACAAGGACTCTCAATTACTGAAGTTTCCGAAAGAATCGTTTTTTCTTTTGCAGTGGATTCCAACTACTTCATGTCAATCGCTAAACTGCGGGCGGCCAGGAGGCTATGGGCCGGTCTATCTGAAGCCTTTGATACAGCTCCGGACTATTTTAAAATGGCCATACATGCCGTTACGTCCGAATTGACAGAAACGCTATATGATAAACACGTCAACATTCTTCGGACCACCAACCAGGCATTCGCTGCCGCCATTGGAGGCATTCAATACCTTCAAATTCATCCATTTAATCACGCAAGTGGTGAATCTGATGATTTTTCAGAAAGAATTGCCCGCAGCACTCACCTGGTTTTAAAAGAAGAAACAAATATCACGTCGGTTGTCGATCCTGCAGGCGGTTCATGGTATGTTGAGCAATTAACGGATGAATTGGCTGAAAAGGCTTGGGCGAAATTCCTTGAAATCGATGAAGCAGGAGGGATCATCGAACTGGTCAAGCAGGGCATCCTCCAGAAAGAAATAGCTGAAGTTTACCAAGGAAGAGTCCTTAATGCGGCATTTAGAAAAGAAAGTATCATCGGAACGAATGTGTATCCGAATCCCTCGGATAAAATTAAAATTTCACCACAGGATAACGATCTTTCATATATGAAAGTGGTGAAGCCGGTTGATATTACGCCCATTATCCTGGATCGGGTATCGGTTCAGTTTGAACAGTTAAGACTGCGTAGTGAAACATATAAAGAAAGTAATGGAACGGCTCCGACGTTCGGAATGATTAATTTGAAAGACCTTAAATCCTATAAACCTCGCGCTGATTTTGTTAAGGGGCTGGGTGCAGCAGGTGGCATTGAAACAGTAGGGAGTAAAGGTTGTCAATCGATCACTGAAGCAGTCGATTTTGTTGCTGCGACCAATCTTCCCATCTATTGTGTTTGTGGAAGTGATGAAGACTACTCCGAATTAGCGGCGAACATCATGAAAGAAATTAAAAAGAAATTTCCTTCAATCAATATTTATATTGCTGGCAAGCAGCAGGAAGAACTGGAAATGACGCTAAGTGAGGCCGGTGTCAAAGATTTTATTCATGTTAAAACGAATGCTATAGCCATTTTAAGAGAGCTATTGCATGAGCTAGGGGTGAACTGAAATGAAAAAACCGAATTTTTCTACTATTAATCCTGCCAAGACTGAGACTAAAGGGACGGTAGAAGCTTGGAAAAAAGAAGCTGCCAAGGCTGTTGGGCTTAATATTGATGATCTCCTATTTGAAACGAATGAACAAATAAAAATCAAGCCGCTTTACGTTAAAGAAGATAATCACGAATTGGAACATATGGAAAGTGTACCAGGCATCGCTCCGTTTACAAGAGGCCCCTATCCTTCGATGTATGTCAATCGTCCTTGGACGGTACGTCAGTATGCAGGTTTTTCGACTGCTGAGGAATCCAATGCGTTTTACAGACGTAACTTGGCTATGGGGCAGAAGGGGCTTTCAGTTGCCTTTGATTTAGCTACACACCGTGGTTATGACTCCGATCACCCGCGCGTTGTCGGTGATGTGGGAAAAGCGGGAGTAGCCATTGATTCCATCCTTGACATGAAGATTCTGTTCGACGGAATCCCGCTAGATCAAATGTCAGTGTCAATGACGATGAATGGTGCAGTATTACCCATTCTGGCATTTTATATCGTGACAGCTGAAGAGCAAGGCGTTACACAGGATAAGCTCTCAGGTACGATTCAAAATGATATCTTAAAGGAATATATGGTTCGGAATACGTATATCTATCCGCCAGAAATGTCCATGAAAATCATAGCAGATATTTTCGAGTATACATCCAAATACATGCCCAAATTCAATTCCATTTCCATCTCTGGTTATCATCTGCAAGAAGCGGGTGCACCGGCGGATATTGAACTAGCCTATACGTTGGCTGATGGTCTTGAGTATGCACGTACAGGCATGAAAGCAGGCATTGATATCGATAAGTTTGCACCACGACTGTCATTCTTCTGGGCTGTAGGATTGAACTATTTCATGGAAGTGGCGAAGATGAGGGCAGCTCGTTTCATTTGGTCAAAACTGATGAAACAATTCGAACCGAAAAATAAGAAAGCAATGGCATTAAGGACTCATTCCCAAACCTCAGGCTGGAGCCTCTCCGAGCAGGATCCGTTTAACAATGTCGCACGGACTTTGATTGAAGCACATGCTGCGGCGCTTGGGCATACACAATCCTTGCATACGAACGCACTGGATGAGGCTATTGCACTGCCAACTGATTTCTCGGCCCGCATTGCCCGTAACACACAGCTTTATTTGCAGGAGGAGACGGGAATTACAAAGGTCATCGATCCATGGGCTGGATCATACTATGTAGAATCGCTCACGAATGAACTAATAGAACGTGCTTGGTCTCACATAGAAGAAATCGAGGGGCTTGGAGGGATGGCAAAGGCAATTGAAACCGGCCTTCCAAAAATGCGAATCGAGGAAGCGGCAGCAAAACGTCAGGCGAAAATCGATTCTCAAGAGGAAACGATCGTCGGCGTCAATAAATATCGTTTGAAAAAAGAAGATCCGATTGAAATACTGGAAATTGATAATACCGCAGTTCGTGAGAGCCAGCTTAAGCGGTTGAGTGAATTAAAAGCGAAACGGGATCAGGCAAAGGTGGATGAAGCACTTCAAGAACTATCCATGGCTGCTAGAACAGGTGAGGGTAACCTGCTTGAGTTGGCTGTACAGGCTGCTAGAGTACGGGTATCACTAGGGGAAATCTCTGATGCAATCGAAGAAGTGGCTGGACGTCACAAAGCAACGATCCGTTCTATCAGCGGTGTGTATAGCTCCGCATACTCTAAAGAAGCAGAAATCGAGGAAGTCGTCCGAATGACGGAAGAGTTCCTTGAAAATGAAGGAAGAAGACCGCGTTTGTTAATGGCTAAAATGGGTCAGGACGGTCATGATCGTGGAGCTAAAGTAGTAGGAACGGGGTTTGCGGATTTAGGCTATGATGTCGATATCGGTCCATTATTCCAAACACCAGAGGAAACGGCCTTACAGGCCGTGGAAAATGATGTGCATGTAGTCGGCATGAGTTCACTTGCTGCAGGCCATAAAACATTGTTGCCGCAGCTTATGGCGGAGTTGAAAAAATTGGGTCGTGAAGACATTATCGTGATCGTCGGCGGTGTCATCCCTGCACAGGATTATGATTACTTGATGGAAAATGGCGCTTCCGCCATTTTTGGACCTGGTACAGTCATTCCGCAGGCAGCGAAAAAAGTGCTTCAGGAAATATACAATCGCCTCGGTTATGAGGAAGTGGCCCAATAATGAGTGAAGACAAGAAGCCGGAATGGGTCGATCTTAACAATCAGGAAGGTTTTGCTTCATCATTAAAACCAGGTGTGGAATTAGAAGCCAGCCATAACAAAGCTTCAAAAAGTAAATTCGTCAAAAAACAAAATGTAACCATACCGATCCAAGAACTTAAAGAGGGAATCATAAAAGGGGATAGGGCCAGGCTGGCTAAAGGGATTACACTGCTTGAAAGCAATGCTCCACACCACTTTGATCATGCGCAGGAATTATTGCACTCTATCCTTCCACATACAGGGAATTCGATTCGAATCGGGATTTCCGGAGTGCCCGGTGCCGGAAAAAGTACGTTTATAGAGACGTTTGGAACCTACTTATGTGACAGGGGCCATAAGGTTGCAGTTCTTGCGGTCGATCCAAGCTCTTCGGTCAATGGGGGAAGTATACTGGGCGATAAGACGAGGATGGAAGAGCTGGCGAGAAATCCAAATGCCTTCATTAGACCCTCGCCATCCGAAGGTACTTTAGGAGGAGTTCATCGCAAAACAAGGGAAACGATGTTGCTTTGTGAAGCGGCAGGATTTGATGTCATTCTGATTGAAACGGTTGGTGTCGGCCAAAGCGAAGCAATCGTGAGAAGCATGGTCGACTTCTTCATGCTCCTTGTCCTAACGGGTGCAGGGGATGAATTACAGGGAATGAAAAAAGGGATCATGGAACTTGTTGATGGAATTGTAGTCAATAAAGCGGATGGCGAGAATATTCCGCTTGCAATTCGTACAAAGTCCGAATATAGCAGAATCTTGCACTTCCTTCAGCCAGCAACTAAGGGATGGGCGGGAAAGGCCTATACTTGCTCTGCCATAACCGGTAAAGGAATTCCTGAGCTTTGGGATGCATTAAATGAATTTTCCGTTATGACCAAGGGATCGGGTGTTTTCCAAGAACGGAGAAGAATGCAATCAAAGGAATGGCTGTATTCGTTAATGGATCACCAGCTTAAAGCGATGTTCTATAAAAATGAAACCGTCAAAGGTCTGCTCCCTATACTCGAGAATCAAGTGATGTCAGGGAATAAAACGGTCACTGCTGCTGTTAAGCAGGTCTTTCAATCTTTTAAGGATACCTTTAAAACAGATTAAAAAAGAAAAGGATGGGGCATGCTTCTCACGCATGCCCCATCCTTCATTATGAAGTGAAGTCTCCTTGTTGTTACATATGTAATTCCCGCATTCATCTCGTTTTAAACTTGTTGGGAAACCTTTATGCAGAATTAGCAGGTAAATTTATTGAATCACGATGGGGCAATTGTTATGATAGGATTGAAGAGAAAACTTGGAAGGAGCATAAACCATGAATATGGATTTTAATTTTTTAATGAACGACGTAGTCAAACAAGCTCGCGATGAAATTAAGACTGCTGGATATACAGAATTAACTACTCCCGAGGAAGTAGAAGAAGTATTTGCACAAAAAGGAACTACACTTGTAATGGTCAACTCCGTTTGTGGCTGCGCCGGAGGAATCGCTAGACCGGCAGCGGCTCATGCGATTCATAATGATAAACGCCCAGATCAGCTTGTAACGGTTTTTGCAGGGCAAGATAAAGAGGCAACGGAGAAAGCTCGTGATTATTTCGAAGGATATCCGCCGTCATCTCCATCATTTGCTTTACTGAAGGATGGCAAAATCATCACGATGATAGAACGCCATGAGATTGAAGGGCATCACCCGATGTCCGTAGTTGAAAAATTGCAAAACTACTTCGATGAATATTGCGAAGAAGTATAAGTCATTTTGCTATTAGGTAAAAAACCCGTCCAATAGGCGGGTTTTTTTTATTCAACAATTTGCATAAATAAGGAACGTTTAGGAAAGAAGAAAGATAAGGGAACCATATATATTCGCTTTGAAGTGAACGTGCGAGTCTCAAAAATAAACTATGTTAATATTCTGAAAAGTGAATCTATTATTTACGTTATTGAATAATTATTAGAGTGTGTTAAAATACACATTAGTGTATGAATATTAGTTATTCAAATTAATTGATATTTTAACCTATACCAAATTTAATAACAAGAGAATTGAAAATATCATTTTGGAGGAATAATTATGAAGTTGAAAAAGCAGTTAGCATTGTTGCTTACTTCTGTTTTATTAGTAGGTATTTTAGCGGCATGCGGTACATCAGAGAAAGAAGATAAAAACACAGCTGGCAATGAAGACAAAGATAAAAAGGTCCTTGTAATGGGAACATCTGCGGATTATCCACCGTTTGAATTTGTTGAAACATCTAAAAGCGATGAAATTAAAGGATTTGACATTGATATCGCTAAGGCAATCGGTAAAAAATTAGGTTATGAGGTTCAAGTGAAGGACATCGACTTTAATAGTCTTGTTCCGGCGCTAGAAAACAAATCCGTCGATTTTGTTATCTCTGGAATGACACCTACAGAAAAACGTGAGCAATCCGTTGATTTCAGTGATATTTACTATACAGCTAAAAACATGATCATTACGACACAGGACAGTAAAATCAAAACTGTTGAAGATTTAAAAGGGAAAACGGTAGGCGTACAGCTAGCATCCATTCAGGAAACATTGGCAACCGACTTGAATAAAAGCAAAGATCTCGGGATGAAAATTGAAAAACGGAATCGTATTCCTGAGGTTGTTCAAGAAATGTCTACAGGACGTTTTGACGCCGTGATCATGGAAGATACCGTGGCAAAAGGCTATTTAAAAGACAATAAAGATTTGGTTGGCTATTTAATCAAATCTGGTGAAGAAGATGCCGGCTCGGCAATCGCTTTCCAAAAAGGAAGCAAGTTAACTGATGAATTCAATGCCGAATTGAAAAAAATGTTAGAAAATGGTGAAATGGAAAAATTAATTCTAAAATGGTTCGGTGACAGCGAATCTAAATAATACAGAGAGATGAAAAGCGTTCAGAAGTGTTTTAATATGCCTTCTGAGCGTTTTTCCGCGCTTTATTGTTTGTAGAATGAAGCAGGAAGGCCTAGGATAACGGCTTTCATAAGAGAGGATGAATGGAGTGAATCTGGAATTTGAAAGGATTATACCTTCCCTACCATATATCCTGGAGGGAATACCGACTACATTAAAGGTTGTAGCGGTTGCGGCTGTAATCGGTTTTGTTTTGGGAATATTTTTATCTATACTTAAAATCAGCAGAATTAAGCCATTGAATTGGATTGCTGACTTTTATACTTCCATTTTTCGCGGTACCCCTTTAGTACTGCAATTAATGCTAATTTATTTTGGTTCGCCGCAAATATTGGGGATTCAAATCGAAGCATTCGAAGCCGCATTTTTAGCATTCGGCCTGAACTCTGCCGCATACATCTCTGAGATTATCAGGGGAGGGATTTTAGCGGTCGATAAAGGACAACGTGAGGCTGCGCTTGCGCTTGGGGTTCCCTATTCAGGGATGATGCTCAATATCATCCTTCCGCAGGCCATCAAGAATATCCTGCCGTCCCTTGTGAACGAATTGATTTCCTTAACGAAGGAATCAGCCGTCGTCACAATTATTGGATTGGGGGATATCATGCGCCGTTCGTATATTGTCGGCGGTGAGACATATAAATTCTTCGAGCCGATTTTATTTGCCGGTCTCATTTATTATGTGATGGTTATGGTTCTTACCATCTTGGGCAAAGTGATTGAAAGGAGAATGAGACGCAGTGATTAAAATTGATGAACTCAAAAAAAATTATGGTAAGCTCGAGGTTTTAAAAGGAATCAGCACCGAGATAGGACAGGGTGAAGTGTTAGCCATTATCGGTCCATCCGGTTCGGGAAAGTCAACTTTCCTGCGTTGCATCAATCTGCTGGAAACTCCAACTGATGGTCAAATTTGGTTTAAAGATCAAATGATCACTGGAAAAAAGACGAACATCATGAAAGTGCGTGAAAATGTCGGAATGGTATTTCAACATTTTCATTTATTTCCTCATAAAACCGTGCTGGAGAATCTGACATATGCACCCATGAAGGTGAAAAAATTATCAAAGGCCGAGGCAGTGAAGCAAGCTCGTGAGCTCTTGACTAAAGTCGGTTTGGCCGATAAAGAATCGTCTTATCCAAACCGTCTATCAGGCGGACAAAAACAAAGGGTCGCCATTGCACGGGCATTGGCAATGAATCCGGAAGTCATGCTGTTCGATGAGCCGACTTCAGCGCTAGACCCCGAGATGGTAAAAGAAGTACTAGATGTCATGAAGTCACTGGCACATACAGGGATGACCATGTTGATCGTAACGCACGAAATGGGATTCGCTAAAGAAGTGGCAGATCGTGTACTATTCTTGGACCAGGGCCTGCTCGTTGAGGAAAGTGCTCCGGAAGAATTCTTTTCCAATCCGAAAAGCCAGCGTGCAAAAGACTTCTTGGAAAAAGTTTTATAGCCGAGGCATATACTATATAATAATGAAAAAAAGGTAACGAATTAGTTACCTTTTTTTATTTTATTCATATAATGTAACTTTCGGTGAATTTATGCTGAAAAATAAGGAAATTCATTAACAAAGGTCTGTAAAAATATCTGAAATCCTGATAGTATTATAATAGATAGTGAAAGAGCCAGGTGATACATAACAATGTTTAAAATCGGATACAGAACGATTAAAACTGCTTTGGGGGCTACCTTGGCAATTATTATTGCACAAATGCTTAACCTGGAATATTTTTCGGCTGCGGGAATCATTACGATTTTATGCATTCAAGTTACAAAAAAGAAGTCGGTGTATGCCTCCTGGCACCGGTTTTTAGCTTGTTTGATCGCAATGGCCTATGCATCCCTATTGTTTCAGTTCATCGCGTTCCATCCGCTGATAATAGGGTTGATCCTCTTGATTTTCATTCCGACGACAGTTGCCTTGAAGATTAATGAGGGGATCGTAACAAGCAGTGTAATCATCTTGCATCTATATGGGGCGGGTCACATCACTTTCGCTCTGCTGCTCAATGAAACGATATTAATTGCCGTTGGGGTTGGAGTGGCGCTTGTGATGAATCTGTACATGCCCAGCGTTGATAAAAAATTGCTTGCCTATCAGGAAAGTATCGAAACTAACTTTAGTGTGATCTTGATGGGGATTGTCCGCTATTTAAGGGATAACGATCACACATGGGATGGAAAGGAAATAACTGAAACGGCCAATCTTCTTAATCAAGCCAAAAGCCTTGCTTTCAGGGACGTGGAAAATCATTTTTTAAGGGAAGAAGACCTGTATTACCATTATTTCAAAATGCGTGAAAAGCAATTTGAAATAATTGAGCGAATTCTTCCTCTAGTCACAAATATTCCGTTGGTCGTCAAGCAAAGCGGGATATTGGCTGATTTTATAGAAGATCTGGCAGAAAACGTCCATCCTCAAAATACGGCCATTCTTTATCTGAAAAAGCTTGAAAAAATGGAGCTGTTTTTTAGGGGAATGGCACTTCCGCATACACGGGAAGAGTTTGAATCAAGGGCCGCATTACTGCAGCTCATGAAGGAAATGGAACGCTATTTATTGTTAAAGCATTCCTTCAAAGGATTGCCTAAGCAAGTCAATAATCGAATGAAAAAGAGGCACTTGGCTTAAACTAAGCAAAAAAGTAAAGGAATGGATGCGAATGAAATGGATCCTTACTTTAATGCTTATGCTATCTTTGTTGCCTCTACACGTACAAGCTCAACCTCATTCGGTTAAGCCTGGCGATCCTTTTATCATCATCAATAAAGCCAACAATAAATTGGCTTTCATTGATGATAACGAGGTCAAGGAGATTTTGCCTGTCGGTACGGGAAAGAGTCAGGAATTGACACCAGAAGGGATTTTTACGGTCAAGGTCAAAGCGGTCAATCCCTATTATCGAAAAAAGAATATTCCGGGCGGCGATCCCAGGAACCCTTTGGGATCGAGGTGGATTGGATTTGACGCACGAAATACCGATGGCAGGATTTATGGAATACATGGAACGAATCAGCCGTGGTCAGTGGGGAAATTCATTTCAAATGGCTGTGTACGGATGCATAAATCCGATGTAGAGCGATTGTACGAAGAAGTCCCTATCGGTACAAAGGTGTTAATCACCATATCGAAAGAGGATTTTAAGACCTTGGCAAAGAAAAACGGAGCGATAAAATAAAAAGAGGGAAGCTTTTAGCTCCCCTCCCCATTGTGATATCTATTACAAAAGAAATGCGATACCTGATAATAGGGTCGTTAATAACATTGAGATAAGCATTAAATACACAACGATTTTTCTTATTTTTTTATTTCCCATATGCTCTCTCCCTCAAACAGATTAATTGATTTCATTTTAACTTGAACATTTAGGAGAAACAAGTAAAAGTATAATGTTCATATTATTTCGAATCTTAAAGGCTTTCATGCAAGAATAGAAGTATTTTAATAGAATCATTCAAGCATACATAACATGGGGGTTTAAAAGATGATAAAAAATATTGATCATATCGGTATTGCCGTCAAGTCACTAGATGAAACCTTGCCACTTTATACGGAAACGCTGAAGTTGGAACTCGAGGGAATTGAGACAGTGGAGAGCCAAGGAGTAAAAGTGGCCTTCATCTTGGCAGGCAATACCCGTTTGGAGTTATTGGAAGCGTTATCACCGGAGAGCCCGATCGCTAAATTCATTGAAAAACGCGGGGAGGGCATCCATCATGTTGCACTTGGCGTCGATGATATCGAAGATCGAATTAAAGAAATTAAAGAATCCGGAATACGCATGATTGATGATTCATCGAGAAAGGGAGCGCATCATGCTGATGTTGCTTTCGTTCATCCCAAGTCTACTGCGGGTGTTTTATATGAGCTTTGTGAACGAGCTGAATCAAAGGAGGAGCAGAAATGACAGACATATATGAAACGATCAATGACTTATATGACAGACGCCGTAAAGTGGAAATGGGCGGCGGTGAAGAAAGAATCGATAAGCAGCATGAAAAAGGGAAACTTACGGCAAGGGAAAGAATCGAACTCTTGGTTGATCCGGGAACTTTCATTGAACTGAATCCTTTTATCAAGCACCGTAACACCAATTTTGGCATGGAAAAGGAAGAAGGACCGGGAGAAGGGGTTGTCACTGGTTATGGAAAAGTAAACGGCCGCGACATTTATCTCTTTTCACAGGACTTTACTGTATTTGGCGGAGCTCTAGGGGAAATGCATGCTCTGAAAATTGCCAATGTTATGGATTTGGCAGCGGAAAACGGAGCCCCCTTCATAGGATTGAACGATTCTGGTGGAGCACGTATTCAAGAAGGTGTGGTTTCTCTAGACGGTTATGGTCAAATATTTTATCGGAACTCCATATATTCAGGGGTCATCCCTCAAATATCCGTTATCATGGGACCTTGTGCTGGTGGAGCCGTATATTCCCCAGCCATAACGGACTTTGTCTTCATGGTTGAAAAAACAAGTCAAATGTTCATCACAGGACCGAAAGTCATTGAAACGGTTACAGGAGAAAAGATTTCATCTGAAGGATTGGGTGGAGCCACTGTACATAATACTATTAGCGGTAATGCACATTTCAAGGGAGCATCTGAAGAACAAGTATTGGCAGACGTCAGGCGTCTTCTGAGCTATCTGCCGCAAAATAATGAAGAGAAGCCGCCGGTTCTGGAAGCGGACGATGGAGATGACTATCGTCCGGACTTGACGGATGTTGTCCCTTATGAAGGGATCCGGCCATATGATGTTCGGAAAGTATTGGAGCAAATTGTCGATGAGGATTCATTCATGGAGGTCCAAGAGGGCTTTGCGAAAAATATAGTGGTAGGATTAGCGCGGATCAAAGGGAAATCAGTTGGACTTGTCTGTAATCAGCCAAAAGTATTGGCAGGGGGACTGGATATTGATTCATCCGATAAGGCTGCCCGTTTTATTCGTTTCTGTGACTCGTTTAACATTCCGTTAATTACATTTGAAGATGTTTCAGGGTTCTTTCCAGGCGTCAAGCAAGAGCATGGCGGGATTATCCGCCACGGGGCAAAGCTGCTATATGCTTATTCCGAAGCAACAGTGCCAAAATTGACGATCATTCTTCGTAAAGCCTACGGAGGTGCTTACGTGGCGCTTAATAGTAAATCTATCGGTGCTGATCTTACGTTTGCATGGCCAAATGCCGAAATCGCGGTAATGGGTTCAGCGGGGGCGGCAAATATCATTTTTGCCCGTGAAATTCAAAATAGTGAAGACCCGGAAGCGACTCGTGAAGCTAAAATTGAAGAATACCGTGAGAAGTTCGCTAATCCGTATGTAGCTGCAAGTCTTGGTATGGTGGATGATGTCATTGATCCTCGTGAAACTAGGATTAAGATCATTCAATCTCTGGAAATGCTTCGCAACAAAAAAGAAAAGCGTCCATGGAAAAAGCACGGCAATATTCCGTTGTGATTTGATTGCTGGAGCCCAAAACAATTGTTTGGGGCTCTTTGCTATACGGGGAATTATCATTCTTGAAGGAAATCTTAGGCATTAGTTCACCATTTTTAAACGAATGTTTGGAAGGCGAATAGCCGTCATTCTATTTAACGGGGGGCTCTTCAGTTTCACATTATTTGCCGGAGCGCCGCTTTTAGCAGTATAATTAAAGAGGAAAACTTTTTTGGAGGTTTTATTTTATGATTAATGAAGAACGTTTAGTTAGTGAATTTATGGAATTGGTACAGATCGATTCCGAAACGAAAAATGAAGCTGCCATCGCCAAAGTGCTTAAAGAAAAATTCAAGGCACTAGGTGTAGAGGTTTTTGAAGATGATACAACAGCAGTTACCGGTCATGGTGCAGGCAATTTAATATGTACTTTGAAAGGAACGAAAGAAGGCGTAGATACCATTTATTTCACCTCCCACATGGACACGGTTGTCCCTGGTAATGGAATCAAGCCTTCCATCAAAGATGGATACATAGTGTCGGACGGAACAACTATTTTAGGGGCGGATGACAAAGCTGGATTAGCGGTCATGTTAGAGACGCTTAAAGTGTTGGAAGAACAGAATATCGAACATGGGACAATCGAATTTATCATAACAGTTGGTGAAGAATCTGGATTGGTTGGGGCAAAAGCACTGGACCGCTCCCTTGTAACGGCTAAATTCGGTTTTGCACTTGACAGTGATGGAAAAGTGGGCAATGTGGTGGTTGCTGCACCTACTCAGGCGAAAGTTTCTGCGACAATTTTAGGCAAGACGGCTCATGCTGGTGTTGCTCCTGAAAAAGGAGTTTCGGCGATTACGATTGCTGCCAAAGCCATCTCAAGAATGCCGTTAGGCCGAATCGACGAAGAAACGACAGCCAACATCGGACGTTTCCAGGGCGGACAGCAAACCAATATTGTTTGTGACCATGTTGAAATCCTGGCTGAAGCAAGATCCTTAATTCCTGAAAAAATGGAAATACAGGTAGCGAAAATGAAAGAAGCATTCGAGACTGCAGCTATTGAAATGGGTGGACGTGCTGAAGTTGAAGTTACCGTCATGTATCCTGGGTTTAAATATGGAGCTGGTGATCATGTTGTCGAAGTTGCAAGAAAGGCTGCGGAGAAAATCGGTCGTCCATGCGAGTTGGTTAAAAGCGGAGGCGGTAGCGATGCGAATGTCATTGCCGGTTTTGGAATTCCTACTGTCAATCTTGCAGTTGGCTATGAAGATATCCATACTACGAATGAAAGAATTCCAGTTGAAGAATTAACGAAGCTTGCTGAAATGGTTGTCAGCATCATTAAGGAAGTATCCGGGGAATAATTAACCTTCTCGCTGTGACTTGTTGTACAAGCCCGTGAAATACTTGATTTAACGGATGGACTTATTAGACAAACAAAAAAACTGGATATAGGCAGGGGTTGCCATGTGGGCAGCCGTTTGATTACTATCATTGATCCGCAAAAACTCGTATCTCTAGAAGGCGTTAAAGTATTGCAGGAATATATGTACAGTCATCAATGACATGATGGCTGTTTTTCTTGGAGTAGAAGCTTCTTTACGGTGGTTACCAAAGATAAGTGGGGATCTAATATTTTTTGGGTCCTATTATCCGGCGGTTTTTATTTTTACAAGGATGTGACGCTCACGCATGAAGGACATGTATCCCAAAAATGGCAGGGTCATTCTCCATGTAGATATGAATAGTTTCTATGCTTCAGTGGAAATGTCGTATGATGCTTCATTGAAAGGTAAACCGCTTGCCATTGCAGGGAATGTAGAAGAGCGAAGAGGTATCATTGTCACTTGCAGCTATGAGGCAAGGAAGTTCGGGGTTAAAACGACCATGCCGATTTGGCAGGCGAAAAAACTATGTCCTCAATTAGTCATTCAGAAACCGAATTTCGAGCGTTATCGAAAGGCATCACTGGCAATTTTTGATGTTTTGAGGCAATACACAGAGATGGTTGAACCCGTTTCAATTGATGAAGGGTATCTGGATATCAGTGAATGCGCCGAATTGGGTTCACCTTTAGAAATAGCCAAAAGCATTCAGGAAAGAATTTTTAATACGATGGATCTCCCTTGCAGCATAGGGATCGCCCCTAATAAATTTTTGGCCAAAACTGCTTCTGATATGAAAAAGCCAATGGGAATCACCGTATTAAGGAAAAGAGATATTTATGAGAAGCTCTGGCCTTTACGAGTGGCTGAAATGCATGGCATCGGCGATAAGACTTCGGAAAAACTTCATACAATCGGCATAATGACGATCAGGGACCTTGCAGAAGCACATGAGAGCCAGCTGAAACAATTACTTGGGATCAATGGCATCCGCTTGAAAGATAGGGCGAATGGAATTGACCCCAGGGTTGTAGATCCAGAATCGATTTTTGACCATAAAAGCATTGGGAACTCGACAACTCTTCCACATGACTCCACCAATCAAAAAGAACTGATCGGTGTATTGGAAAAGCTTTCAGAGAAGGTTGCTGTCAGATTGAAAAATAAGCGGCTGCTTGGCCAAAAAATAGGTGTGACGATCCGTTACAAAGACCGCCGCACAATTACAAGAAGCAGGACGGTTCCAAATCCAGTTTTTGAAAAAAAGGATATTTTGGATGGAGCTACCGATCTTTTCATGAAAAATTGGAATGGCGATGGAATCAGGCTTCTTGGTGTCACTGCCTATGATGTCATCGAGAAAGATTCGGCCTTCAAACAACTGGATATTTTCTCCTTTCAAGAGGATGCAGAAAAAGAACCGCTGTATGAAGCGATGGAACACTTGCAAAATAAGTACGGAGAAAATATTATTAAAAAGGGATTACCCTTGAAGAACCGTTCGATTGGAACAGACACTAGCTTCAGTAAAGATTTCTTTGAGCAATCTAGGAGAAACGATCCTTCTTTTGACAAAGAATAGCTGTGTAAAGATATGGAGAAGGGAAAGATGATCATGACAAAACAACAGATTGGTGTTATCGGACTAGCCGTAATGGGTAAGAATCTTGCATTTAATATTGAAAGCAGAGGATATTCCATTTCCGTCTATAATCGCTCTGGGGCAAAAACAGACGAAATGATGAAGGAAGCGGATGGCAAAAACGTAAATGCCACTTATACGCTTGAAGAATTCGTCAATTCTCTGGAAACACCACGCAAAATTTTATTGATGGTTAAAGCCGGTGCTGCAACAGATGCAACAATCGAGCAATTAAAACCGTTGCTTGAAAAAGGAGATATCGTTATTGATGGAGGGAATACGTTCTTCAAGGACACTCAGCGCCGCAATGAGGAGTTAAGCCAGTTGGGCATCCATTTCATCGGTACAGGCGTCTCAGGTGGGGAAGAAGGAGCTCTAACGGGTCCGTCCATCATGCCTGGAGGCCAAAAAGAAGCATATGAACTTGTTGCACCGATCTTGAAGGATATTTCAGCTAAAGTCGATGGTGATGCTTGCTGTACATATATCGGACCGGATGGAGCAGGTCATTATGTGAAAATGGTACATAATGGTATTGAATACGGTGACATGCAGTTAATTTCCGAATCTTATTTCCTTCTAAAAAATCTTCTTGGACTATCTGCTGAAGAATTCCATGAAGTCTTTACGGAATGGAATAATGGGGAACTTGATAGCTATCTAATTGAAATTACTGCTGATATTTTCAAAAAATATGATGAAGAAACCGGCAAGCCAATGGTCGATGTCATCTTAGATAAAGCTGGCCAAAAAGGAACAGGAAAATGGACAAGCCAAAGTGCGCTTGATCTTGGTGTTCCACTTCCAATCATTACGGAATCCGTATTTGCACGCTTTATTTCAGCAATCAAGGACGAGCGTGTTGAAGCGAGTAAAATCCTTCGCGGTCCAAAAGCCGAATCATTTACTGGAGATAAAAAGGCTTTGATTGAAAGTATCCGTAAAGCACTTTATATGAGCAAGATCTGTTCCTATGCACAAGGCTTTGCACAAATGAAGGCAGCATCCGAAGAAAGTGACTGGAACTTGCAATATGGTGAAATCGCAATGATTTTCCGTGGCGGCTGTATCATTCGTGCACAATTCCTACAAAAAATTAAGGAAGCGTACGATCGTGAAGCGAACTTGAATAACTTGCTTCTTGATCCTTATTTCCAAGGGATCGTTGAAAGCTACCAAGGAGCTTTACGTGAGGTGATATCAACAGCAGTGATGAACGGAATTCCGGTTCCTTGCTTGTCATCAGCACTTGCTTATTTCGACAGCTATCGTACAGAAACACTGCCAGCTAACCTAATTCAAGCTCAACGTGATTATTTTGGAGCCCATACGTATCAACGCATTGATAAAGAAGGAACATTCCATACCGAATGGATGGAAAAATAAAAAGCAAGCCGGCTTAAAAGTGAACTGCACCCTAATTGTTAGACAAAAGTCTAGCAATTGGAGGTGTATTTTTTATGGGGAGATTTTTTGAAATAAAGTAGAAGTGGTTTTGCAGTACTTGGAAGGAAAGGATTCCAATATAGTAAAGATAATTTAAATACAAGTAAATATTTTTAAAGTGAATCATCTTAATATTTCTTATAATGAGAAAAGTTCTAAGTCTATCCATGGTATGGAAAATTATTTTTTAAAAAATCCTTTAAAGAAAGCTTCTACCCATGTATGTATATCTCTCGAGATATTATAGTTATATAACAAAATTTGTAAAATAATGAGAGGGAGCTATTTTATTAAATTATGGATTTTAAACAACATGGTTAATTACGTACTAAATCAATGGGTGTAGTTTTTGAAGTTTCGTTGGAGGTGATAACTTTTTTCAGTACGAATAATATCTATCCTTCCCATGATTGGTGCTGCAGGAGTGCTCACAGCCTTAGTGCCGGGTTCGATGCTTTTAATGTCTGCTGCTACCTTGTTGGCCAAAAATGTATACGGTGTATTTGTGCCTTCTGCTACCGATAAGCAAATTGTAAGTTTAGCTAAGTATTTAGTACCTGTCATTGCTCTTGTTTCCTTATGTTTTACGTTTAAAAGTGGTACGATTGTGGCTTTATTATTAATGGGGTCTAGTTTGGTAACACAGTTGTTTCCAGCTATGATATTTAGCTTAATGAGGAATAATTTCGTGACAAAGCAAGGGGCATTTGCGGGAATCATCATGGGGGAAGCAACGGTAGCATACATTACGCTTTCAAAAACCACTATTGCAACCCTGTTTCCTTTATTTCCTCAGTGGGTGAAGGATATAAATGTAGGGATAATAGCACTTACTATAAATGTAATAGTTATGACCGTTGTAAGCATGGTCACAAAGAATTATAGTGTTTCTAAGAAGAAGACTGAACAAGTTGCATCGTGATGTTGATAAGCCATTTGTTAAGAACACCGGTGTTTAGGTGAACAACTATTCAGAAAGGCCATGTTTATGTCTTATAATTACATTAACAGTATTTATTTTAATCAGTAATTGAGGTTTGAAAATGGATAAATTCATGGAACGAGCAGTAGAACTGGCGGTAGAAAATGTTCGTGAGGGTGGACAACCTTTTGGTGCAGTACTTGTGAAGAATAACGATGTTGTAGCTGAAGGTGTTAATGAGCTGCACAAAACTTATGATGTTAGTGGACATGCGGAATTACTGGCTATCCGGCGCGCGCAAGAGCAATTACAGACGAATGATCTATCAGGCTATACAATGTATGCAAGTGGGGAGCCTTGTCCGATGTGTCTAACGGCAATGTACCTTGCTGGAATCGAAAAGGTTTTTTATTGTGCTTCAGTTGAGAATGCGGTTGAAGTGGGATTAGGGAAATCTAAAATTATATATGAGGATTTACAAAAAACAAAAGCAGAACGTTCACTTTCGATGATACAAATGCCATTAAATGAAGGACAAAAAGATCCAATGAAGCTTTGGGAGGAGAGAACGTAGTCTTTGGAAACTCTAGGTTAAATGATTCCACATATAAGTTAATATAAGTTTATTCATTCTCTCAGCAAACGGGCGCATTTCCTAAATAAGGATAAGTGCCCGTTTTGCTTATAAGGGCAGCCTTAACAGTAAATTACGATCAATAACCGAAGTCTTAACATCAATCTAAAGCTGCAGGGAACTTCATTCCATTTATTGATTTCTGAATCTATTTTTTTGAAGGATGAAGGATTTGATGTGAAACTGCCCAAAATGGCTCATCGATGGACATTCTATGTTTAAGCCCAGGTGGATTTACTGTGGAGCTACTCAGTTGAGTAAGGACTATATAGTATAGCAATACCGATTTTTGGAAATATAATCAACTATTCTCTATAACTGCTTCAAATTCAATAAAAAATCAAAAGGGTTTCGGAATGAGAACATTCCGAAACCCTTTTGTCTACAAACTGAGAGGGTGGTCCAATGCGCCCTCTTTTTTACTATCTCCGATGCTCTACGAGGTCAATGACCCCTAATACAACATGTGCCAAACCGAAACCAAAAACCGTATTAGCTACCATTTTGTTTGAGCCCCGGGTCTGCTTCATTGCATAACCCGCAGCTGTCACGGCTGTGCCCAACGCTGTTGGAATTAATCCTTCACGAATGTCCATCGTTTAATCCCTCCACATCGAAGTTAGTGGTGCCGTCACCAGCACCTTTTCTAGTGTAACCTCAGCCAGGCCTTACCATTCTTTTTCCATGAGGTGATCAAAAGGTTAAAAATGGTGAAAATGAACTAGTTGTAAATAGTGCCAATTCATTTTCCTTTTATATGGAAAACGTAGTATGATGTATGTCATTCATCCATGGCATTTAGGTTTAAACACCTGCGGAAAAAGGAATATGAACGTTGAAAGAGATGAACGGACCGTAGAATACAGTAGGCAGATAGGAGAGAAGGAGCGGATGACTTATGTTCATCATCTGGTTGGCTGTAGCCATTTTTTTATTTTTTATTGCCTTAGAATGTGGTGTTTCATTTTGGCTAAATTCAGAAACGGATGGAGTCATGTCCAAGGCCAAGGAAATGTTTCATTTTATCCGGAGGAAATTAGTCAGGAAGAGTGTTTCATGAATGAAGAAGGGATGCAGATTCAAATCTGCATCCCTTCTTTGTTTAATCAATCATCACTATTTTCGTTTTTCTTGATTTGCCACCAAATATGTCCATCTTCTGCCAAAAGTTCATCGGATGCAAGTGGACCTGTGGATCCTGCATCATAGTTAGGGAAAGACTCTTCTTTAGTGTTTTCCCATGCATTGGAAATGGTGTCGACAAACTTCCATGAGAGGGCAACCTCGTCCCAGTGGGTGAAGTTTGTAGCATCTCCGCGCATACTGTCAAACAATAGCTTTTCATATGCCTCCGGAGAATTGATGTGTTCGATTCCTTTGTTGGAGACGGTCAGCTTCATGGGCTTAGTATTGGATGTCGTCCCGGATTTCTTGACATTTAAGTAAAGTGTGATACCTTCGTCAGGTTGGATATGGATAACGAGAAGATTCGGGTTCAAAGTTTCTTCCGTTTTATAATACAGATTCATTGGGATATCTTTGAATTGGACAACGATATTGGTAGATTTGACATCCATTCTTTTACCAGTCCGGATATAAAAAGGTACACCTGCCCAACGGAAGTTATCAATCATCAATTTACCCGCTACATAGGTTTCAGTGTTGGATTCCAGATTCACGTTATGTTCATTGCGGTATGCCGGAAGAGTTTGACCATCTATTGTTCCTTCACCATATTGGCCACGGACGAAGTATTGATTGACTTCGTCCACTTTCATTGGTCGCAGTGAACGCAATGCCCGCACTTTTTCGCTACGGATCTCCTCCGTTGTCAACGCGATTGGAGGCTCCATGGCAAGCAAGGCAACCATTTGCAATAGATGGTTTTGGACCATATCCCTAAGGGCACCGCTGGTTTCATAATAGCGCCCACGCTCTTCAACGCCAAGTGTTTCGCTTGAGGTAACCTGGATGTTTGATATGTATCTGTTGTTCCATAGCGGCTCGAATAGGGCATTTGAAAAACGTATGACTTCAATATTTTGAACCATTTCTTTACCTAAATAATGATCGATTCGGTAGATTTCATCTTCGGCGAAAGCAGTTCGGATCTGTTCATTCAATTTTTGAGCTGTTTCGAAACTGTGTCCAAATGGCTTTTCTATGACAAGGCGCTTATAACCATTCGTATCAGTCAGGCCTTGAGCTTTTATCTGTTCGGCAATCGTTCCGAAAAACTCAGGTGCCATCGCCAAATAGAAGATCCGGTTTCCTTCTAATTGATATTGTCCATCTAATTTTTCTGCAATGTCTTTTAATTGCAGGTATGATTCTGAGCTCGATACGTCATGGGAGTGATAATGGAAATGAGAAATGAATTCGTCGACCTTTTCTTCCGCATGTCCGAACGTAAGTATGGAGTCTTTGACACTTTTTTGAAACTCCTCGTTCGTCAAAGGTCTCCTCGCTACGCCAACAACGGCGAATTTATTGATTTTCTCTTTTTGAAATAGTCGATATATGGAAGGAAACAATTTCCTTTTCGCTAAATCTCCAGTCGCACCAAAAATCATGATCAATGCTGTGGGTTTATTGTTATCTGTCATGTTAAAACCTCAACTTTCCGTTAATTCTGTCTCTAAAGTTGGAATTCCCGTATGTGTACCAACTTCTAATTTTACGGTTAGCTTTCCCTCAAAGCAAACAATTTGCGTATTTTTTCTCATTTTTCATGAAAAGTATAAAGTGGATCCTGTTTTAATGAGTCATATATGAAAGAACACCCTTGGTTATGCTATAGTTAAGTTATAACGTATTTGCAACGGAGGTAGGATGAGTGGATTTTGTTTTATTGGGTACAGGGGCTGGGGTTCCGGCTAAAGCGCGTAATGTGACGTCAATCGCACTTCAATTATTGGAAGAACGAGGGACGGTTTGGTTATTCGATTGTGGTGAAGCAACACAGCATCAAATTTTAAAAACGGCAGTCAAACCTCGGAAGATAGAAAAGATTTTCATCACCCATTTACATGGTGATCACATCTTCGGACTTCCTGGTTTATTAAGCAGCAGATCCTTTCAGGGTGGAGTGGATAAACTGACCGTATATGGTCCAAAAGGCATTGATGCTTATATTAATACAAGCTTACAGGTGAGTGGCACGCATTTAAAATATCCATTGGAAATCATCGAAATAGAGGAAGGCATCGTGTTCGAGGACGAACAATTCACAGTTACGGCCATGTCGCTTGATCATGGCATTTACAGTGTCGGCTACCGGATTGTGGAGAAAGAACGTCCAGGAAGCCTGTTGGTCGACCGGCTACTGTCTGAAGGTGTGAAACCGGGTCCGCTTTTTAAAGCATTGAAAAATGGACAAAATGTAAGCCTCGATGATGGCCGTGTCTTAAACGGGAAAGATTATCTTGGTGCTCCTCAAAAAGGTCGGATCATTACGATTCTTGGTGATACAAGAGTTTGCAGTAATGCACTCATCCTTGCTGAATCTGCAGATTATCTTGTTCATGAAGCTACATTTTCAGCAGCAGAAGCTGAAATGGCATCTGCCTATTATCATTCGACCACCCTTCAGGCTGCTGAAACGGCTTTGAAAGCGGGAGCTAAGCATCTAATCCTTACACATATCAGCTCACGGTATACTGTCGAGGATTCTGAGAGGTTAAAAGAGGAAAGTAAAGCGATCTTCGCAAACACAATCATGGCAGAAGATTTAATGGCGATAAGAGTTCCTTTATATGCAGAGGAATAGGAAGCTGAAATCAAAGCGAATGTTTGATATAATGAATCAATTGTTCATTGGATATTTAAAGGAGTGTAACCTATGACTGACCAAAGTAACCTACATAATAAAGCAATGGATTTTCTCTTAAAAACAAGCAGGACTTTTTTCATTCCAATCAGCTACCTTCCAAAGGGATTACAGGAGGCCATTGGGGCAGCATACCTTTGTATGCGCGCTATCGATGAGATCGAGGATCACCCTGGTATTCCTGCCAATACCAAGGTTTCCCTGTTACAGGCTCTTAGTGAGCTGCTTTTAACTGATTTTAGTGAAGGTGAATTTCAATCGTTATTTGAACCATATAAGGAAGATTTGCCGGAAGTGACCCTGCTTCTATCGGACTGGATTCAATATTGTCCTCCTGGTGCAAAAGCGAAAGTATTGGAGTCCACGAGGGAAATGGCCGATGGCATGGCAAAATGGGTTACGAAGGACTGGCAAATTCATAATGAAGAAGAACTCGATGATTACACTTATTATGTTGCGGGTTTGGTTGGAGTCATGCTGTCTGATATTTGGAACTGGTACGATGGAACGGAAACGGACCGTGAACTTGCCATCGCATTTGGCCGTGGACTCCAAACGGTCAATATCCTGCGTAACCGTGTGGAAGATGCAGAACGCGGTGTAAACTTTTATCCGGATGGATGGGGTTTCGATGAAATGCTTGCCCATACGGAACATAATCTTGTTTTAGCTGATGCGTATATTGAACAGATCGAAACGAAAGAGATCATCCAATTCTGTAAAATTCCCTTGGAGTTGGCAAAAGCAACATTGAAGGCATTAAAAGAAGGCAAAGAAAAAATCGATCGTGCGACGGTTACCGAAATTGTTACCCAAGTAGTCGAACACTGATATTTCATTAAGCTGCTGTGAAAAGTTAACATTCCTTTCACAGCAGCTTTTTTGATGTTTTTCATAAAAGAACTCGAAAAATTCTAAAAAGTAAAAAAATATATTGGAATAATTGGGACTAAACGATTATAATTTAGGACATAAAACCAAAAAGTTGGTGTCGTTAAAAAGACCTATCAAAAATAAGAGAAAAGCGGGGGGAAAATATGAAAAAGAAATTATATTCGACTGCAGCGATGACATTGGTTGCAGGGTTACTATTGGCTGGGTGTGGAAATGACAAGGAAAAAGATACGGCGAAGGATGAAAGCGAAAAGGATACCTTCAACATTGGGGTAACACAAATCGTTCAGCATGATTCGCTGGATCAGGCTTATGAAGGATTCCAGGCTGCATTGAAGGACAGTGACATTGATGCCAAGTATGACCTTCAAGTTGCACAGGGTGATCAAAATAATAGTCAAACGATCGCCAATAACTTTGTTGGGGATAAAGTGGATCTAATCTTTGCCAATTCTACTCCTAGTGCTCTAAGCGCTTTGAATGCGACAAAGGATATACCAATCGTTTTTACATCGGTTACCGATCCTGTAGCGGCGGAGCTTGTTACATCTTTGGATAAGCCAGGCGGAAATGTGACGGGTACGACGGATTCACATCCTGAAGCCATTGCCAAATCCATGAAATTCCTAGCAGAAGAACTTGGCGCCAAGACAATTGGAACCGTTTATAATACAGGGGAGCAAAATTCCGTCGTCCAAATAAAAAACGTGAAAGCGGAAGCGAAAAAAGCGGGATTGAAAGTCGTGGAAGCATCCGTCTCCACTTCAGCCGAGGTTAAACAGGCAACGGAATCATTAATCGGAAAAGCCGATGCTTTCTATATCATTACGGATAATACCGTTGTATCCGCATTAGAATCGGTCATTTCGGTGGCAAATGATAAAGATATCCCATTGTTTGTCGGTGAGCTTGATTCCGTGAAAGCTGGTGGTTTTGCAGCATATGGCTTTAGTTACTATGATATTGGTTATGAAGCGGGGCAAAAAGCGGTTGAAATCTTGAAGGATGGCAAAAAGCCTGGAGATATCGCAGTTCAATATCCACAAAAACTGAAATTGGTCATCAATGAAAAGGCAGCAAAAGATATGGGTGTTGAAATAAAAGAAGAATGGAAAGCAGATGCTGAGTTTGTAAAATAAACTCTGCTTTTGTTCGGGGAAGGAAGAAAAAAAATGTTCTCAGCTTTATTCAACTCTTTTGAGTCGGGAATGATTTATGCGATCATGGCACTAGGTGTCTATTTAACATTCAGGATTCTCGACTTCCCGGATATGACAGTGGAAGGTAGCTTTGTGACAGGGGCCTCTGTGGCCGCCATTATGATCGTTAACGGTTTCTCGCCAGTCATGGCCACATTTTGTGCCATGGTGGCAGGTTTCATCGCTGGGACAATAACGGGATTCCTGCATACGAAAGGGAAAATCAATCCACTCCTGGCAGGTATATTAATGATGATCGCCCTCTATTCCATCAATTTAAGGATTATGGGTGCATCTAACATTCCGTTGCTTTCTCAAACGACCATTATCACGAATATTCAGGATGCCTGGGCTGGCACTGGCCTGGACAATATGTTGAATGGTCTTTTATCGATCGTGGGCCTCGGTGATAGCTTGCCAAAAACGTGGGCCATACTAATTATTATGTTGATTGTGGCTTTAATCATTCAAGCTGGAATGTCAGCTTTTTTAAAAACGGAAATCGGACTTGCTTTACGTGCGACGGGTGATAATGAAGCAATGGTCAAGAGTTTTTCCGCCCATACAGGTAACATGAAGATCCTGGGACTTGCGATTGGAAATGCACTTGTGGCTTTCTCGGGATCCTTGGTTGCCCAATATAACGGGTTTAGCGATATTGGCATGGGGATTGGAATCATCGTCATCGGATTGGCATCCGTCATAATTGGCGAAGCATTATTTGGCTCAAAAACGATTGCACGTGCGACACTTGCGGTCATTGGGGGAGCGATCATTTACCGAATTGTCGTAACATTGGCACTACGCGTGGAATTCCTTGATACGGGTGATGTTAAATTAATTACGGCACTTATTGTGGTCGGGGCACTTGTCATTCCGAAAATTACCGATAAACAAAAGGAAAAAAGCCGAAAGAAAAGGCGTCTCAAAGAAATACAGATGCGCCATGGTGGGACTTCAACGAAGGGGGGAGAAGGATATGCTTCAGTTAAATCAGATTTATAAGGTCTTTAATGAAGGGACACCAGATGAAAAGCTAGCCTTAGGGAACCTGGAATTGCATATGACAAAAGGTGAATTTGTAACAGTCATTGGGAGTAATGGAGCAGGTAAATCGACGCTGATGAACATGATATCCGGCAAAATTCTCCCTGATGCCGGTGAAGTCATCATTGATGGGGAAAACGTGTCGGCTATTGAGGAACATGCTCGTGCTAAAATGATTGGCCGCGTTTTTCAGGATCCCATGCTTGGTACGGCACCCCATATGACAATTGAAGAAAATATGGCGATCGCCTATGGCAGAACCAATAGAAGAGGGTTAGGCTTCGGGGTGACAAAAAAACGGAAAGAGCTTTTTAAAGAAAGTTTGGGTACCTTGCATTTAGGATTGGAAAACCGCATGACGGCAAAAGTCGGATTATTATCAGGAGGGGAGCGTCAGGCATTATCATTGTTGATGGCGACCTTCACCGATCCTAAAATCCTGCTTCTTGATGAACATACAGCCGCTCTCGATCCTTCCAGGGCAGAGCTTGTTACAAAACTGACGAAGGAAATCGTCGAAAAGAACAAGTTAACGACGTTGATGGTGACTCACAATATGCAGCAGGCAATCGATCTTGGAAATTCCTTGATCATGATGGATAAAGGACAAATCATTTTTGAAGCAAGAGGTGCTGAAAAGCAGAAGCTTACCGTTGAAAAACTGCTTAACGAATTCCAACGCATCAAAGGTGAAAAAATGCTCAATGACCGTGCAGTGTTGATTTAAATGATGAAAAGGCCCGACCCAAGTGGAAGATTAACCTTGGATCAGGGCCTTTTATTTTGGGGGCAATTAATCCGTAGTGTTCTTGAAGCGAATGTATATCCCTTGAAGAACCTGGAATAGGAAAGATGGCTATGATCGGACCTTGAATCGAATTAATCGCTGTCGGCTGTGTTCCATGAAGAAGTATCGTTCTTTCTGTTATTTCCAAAAATCATTTTTATGAATGGTATTTTCTTCGTTTTTTTAGTGGCGGCAGTTTCTTCAGCTGCGAGGAAATAATCAAATGGCTGGACTGTTGGTGTTTCTAACGCTTCGATACGAGCTTCGAGCTTTTTCACGAGTTTATGCATTTCTTCCATTTCACTTCTATGCTGTAAAAGTTGATAGGATACAACATCATCCGCTTTTGTTTTCAGTCCATTTTCAAGCCTGACGACCCGCTCTATCAGTTGTTCATGCTCTTTATTCATTTCGGAGTGTTTCGGGATGGAGGCTTTCCTAATTTTTTTCTCTGATATACTGACCTTTTGGAGAATGATACCCTCGTTCAGCTGATCTTGGATTTTTCTCAATAAGGCAATGTCATCATCTGAAAATTGGTAGTGGCCTAGTTGATTCCGCTCTACTTCCATGTTCAATTGGGTAACCCAGCGTTGAATCGTACTATGGGATACATTCAGTAACCGGGCAACTGCACTTGTATTCATCGAGATTCCCCCTTTTGGTTGTTGAATTCGATAAGGAAGAGGGAATTCCTTTACAGATGACAAAACATGTATTCATTCGGCAAAGAAAGTGGATTTCCTACGTAATTTGCATGCAAACGGTCAATGAAGAAATTTCTTGGAGGCATTTGACGTTCCTTGTTATAGTTCAATAGGTGGGAGGCGTATTTCTTATGGTCAATTTAAGGCGAAAAGGAAATTCGAACTAGATGTCGAATTACCATTTGAACAACAAAAAAAGGAGGACTAGTATGAACAGGATTAACATTGTAACTTTAGGAGTTAAGGATATGAATAAATCCTTAAGGTTTTATCGGGATGGATTAGGATTTCATACATCCATTAAAGAGGACGAGCCCTCCATTGTTTTTTTTAATAATACGGGGACGAAACTTGCTTTATATCCTTTGGAGGAATTGGCTAAAGACATCAATGAGAAAGAACCGCCTAAGCAAAGTGGATTTTCGGGTATTACCCTTGCGTATAACGCTAAATCAAGTGATGAAGTGGATGATGTGATCAACAAGGCAGAAAAGGCCGGAGGAACGATCGAGAAATCTCCTGAAGATGTTTTTTGGGGAGGATACAGCGGATACTTTTCAGACCCCGATGGTTACTATTGGGAGGTTGCGTATTCGAAGGATTGGAGTTTTGATGAAAATGATATGCTAATTATAAAGTGAACGTTCACTTCGGAAGAAATTAGGCCTCCTGTATTCCTATATAAGCAGTTCGAATCATAATAGGCTGTTGCCTTGCCACTGCCTATACGGCGTGCTAGTCAACAGCCAAATCATCATGTTCATTTACTGCGAAACTACATACTTGGCAAGCTCTTTACTTATTTGATTGCCCATTCGCTTCGATTGTTCAGTCGCTTCTTGTACACAGGCAATGAATGCTTCCTGCACTTGATGTGCTTGTAGTGCCTTCAATCCGGCTTCCGTCGTTCCGCCTGGTGAAGTTACTTCCTTCCTAAGCACGGCAGGTGTTTTAGGTGATTTTTGTAACATATCGGCTGCACCCAACAGCGTCTGGAGAATTAGTTGCTTCGCGGTTTCGGAATCGAGGCCTATTGTTTCAGCTGATTGTTCCAATGCTTCCACCAAGTAATAAATATAAGCCGGTCCGCTTCCTGATAAGCCCGTTACCGCATCGAGCTGAGTTTCTTCTACGATTGCCACTGTCCCAACCGTTTCAAAAAGGGTAATGGCCGTTTGTAATTGCGATTCGTTCGTATGACCATTAGCGGCAATGGCGGTTGCTGATTTTCCTACTGTTGCTGATGTATTAGGCATGGCACGGACGATGGAGAACTCCTTGTTGGCGATTCCTTCAAGGCTGGATGTATGAACACCGGCCACAACAGATATGAACAGCATTTCTTCGCGAATGTATTCTTTTATTGATTGCATCGTTTCTAAAATATCTTTCGGTTTCACAGCCAGTACGACAAGGTTTGCATCTTGTAATAATCGTTGAAGCGATCTTGTTGTGGTTACACCATATTGTTTCTTTAAATAATCAAACCGGTCATCATTTGATTTATTTGTTACAAAAATATTGGCTGGTTCAATTACCTGTTGAGTCACCAGCCCCGAAATGATTGCTTCTGCCATCGATCCAGCTCCGATAAATGCGATTTTTTTCATATTTCTCGCTCCCTTTTCTTTTGTTTACGGTCTTTTTTGAAAAATAAAAAGACCCCTCATCCAATAAAGGACGAAAGGTCTAGCTTCCGTGGTACCACCTTTGTTCAACCTTTCCATAACAAATAAACAGAAAAGCTGCACTTGATTCCTCTAACGCGGGAATTACGTCAGGTTTTCCTGAAGGCTCATAAGGTAGGTTCAATAATGAGGGGGCGGTGAAGCCTTTCAGCACATTCCGAGCTTCACTCTCTTTACGCCATCAATAAATTTACTTGGCCTTAATCAAAGCCATGCCGTCTTTAATTACTTGTGATTATGAAGGATAGATCAGTACTATGTCAATGATAATATATGCATGGACGTCAAAAAATAGACATGAATTATGTGAAAATAATGACAGTAATTAAAAATACATGTAAAATGGTAATTATACATTCATTTTCTTGATAAGTGCTCCAAGAATCCGGTCTTACGTATAAAAAGATTTATATAAATATAACTTCTAAGGTGGAAATGATTATGGCGAATTGGAATGGAGATATTGCAAAAATTGCTTTGCCCACGCCGTTTGCAGTGGGTGATGTAAATGTTTACGTAGTTAAAGGGGATGCTTTAACGTTAATTGACACTGGAGTCAAAACGAAACGATCAAAGGAAGCTTTGATTCAGGGGCTTGGCGATTTGGGTCTAAAACTGTCTGATATCGAACAAATCATCTTGACCCATCATCATCCTGATCATGCTGGTGCTCTTGATTTCTTTGATAAGGAAATTCCGGTTTATGGACATAAAAATAATCAACGCTGGCTGACTATCAGTGATGAATTCCTTGAAATCCATAATCGTTTTTTCCTTGATTATGCCACGAAGTTTGGAGTGGCAGAAGAGCTGAAAAGTAAACTGATCCATAACCGCGATGAAATCAGGTTCCTTAGTGAACGGAAGTTGCAGGGATACTTGGCTGAGGGGGATGAGCTTCCTGGCCTTCCAGGCTGGAAAACGATCGAGACTCCAGGGCATGCACAAAGCCATTTATCCTTCTACCGGGAAAGTGACGGTGTCATGATTGCAGGTGATCACTTACTTGCTAAGATTTCACCTAACCCATTAATGGAACCTCCGCTCCTTCCCGGCGGCTTGAGGCCTCGTCCGTTACTACAATATAACGCATCACTTCAGAAATTATTGGAATTCTCCATATCCACCGTGTACTCCGGACATGGATCCGAAGTTGCAGGTGATGCGGTTGCCGACTTGATTCAATATAGATTCGAACGGCAGCATAATCGGGCCATGCAGGTGAAAAGCATGCTTCAAGATAAGCCTTTATCGGTCTTTGAAGTGTGTCAGCAACTGTTTCCGAAAGTATACCTACAGGAAGTCGGTCTTACACTTTCGGAAACAGTCGGTCAACTGGACTATTTAGAAGATTTGGGTGAAGTCGAAACAGAAATCCAATCTGGAGTCATTCTATATTCAATCGCTTAATGTTCTTAAGGAGGCTCATTTTTTTGAATAAGTTGCAAGGGAAAGTAATTGTTATTACCGGAGCTTCCGGAGGAATTGGCAAGGAAGTTGCAATCAAAGCGGCAAAGCAGGGAGGCCGTCTCGTTCTTTTGGCTAGAAGCCTGGATAAATTACAACAGCTAAAGAATGAGCTAATCAACCAATTTGGGGTTGATGCATATGCATATAAGCTTGATGTTGCAGACACCGATCAGGTGAATAGGGTATTTAATGACATCCATACCCAAATAGGTGAAGTGGATGTATTGGTCAACAATGCTGGTTTCGGCACGTTTAAAGAAGCCCAGGATACGGAATTAGACGAAACAAAGGCCATGTTTGCTGTCAACGTGATTGGATTGATGGCCTGTACAAAATTAGTGCTTCCGTATATGAAGCAGAGAAAATCAGGTCATATCATCAATATCGCTTCACAGGCCGGTAAAATTGCCACGCCTAAATCCACTTTGTATTCGTCGACCAAGTTTGCAGTTCTTGGCTATTCAAACGCACTTCGGCTTGAGTTGATGGAAGATCATGTTTTTGTGACCACAGTCAATCCTGGGCCTATAGAAACGAATTTCTTTAACATTGCGGATGAATCAGGAACATATTTAAAGAATGTTGAAAAATTCATGCTTAAGCCTGAGGATGTCGCATCTAAAATCGTAGCGGTGATGCTGACCAATAAGAGGGAAATCAATCTCCCTGGCTGGATGGATTTCGCTGGGAAATGGTATAACATGTTTCCAAAGATCACCGAAACTTTAGGAAAAAAAGCATTTTTTAAAAAATAGGCTAGACTTTCGATAGCGCAAAAAGACGAAAGTCTAGCCTAAAAGGGGAGTGTCTAATGACATTCCCCTTTTGTGCGAAAATAAAAAGGAATTTATTTGAATAAATTGGTAACCATTTCATCGGGAAATCCGTCTATTTCTTAGGAGGGATTTTCATGAAGATGGTAGTAAACCTTTTTATATATATACTAGTTTCCTTTATTCTGGGGAGCAGTCAATCCTCTGATTGGAGCATGCATGAGGCTGTTGATAAAGGGGAAGATGGTTTCATTACCGATCTTGACGATAAAAAGATTTTGATTAAAGGGACGTACTATAAGGTGACCAACCATACAGATATTCAAGATCAGCATGGTAAAGACCTCGATTATTCTGACTTGGAGATCGGGATGAAAGTAAAGCCATGGCACCGTGGTGGGGTCATGGAATCATTTCCTGGGAAAGCGGAAGCGGTGTTGATTCTTGTTTTGACGGACGAAAAGAGCTTAGCAGAACAAAGGGTGGTCACTGCTGCCATCGAGCATGTCAGCAAAGCGGAAAGTCAGCGATTCATGGTTCTCGAAGTCGTCCATTTACCCTCTGAGCATGTGTATAATATTGAAATGATGAATCGCTCCAACTTGGATTCATCATTCATGGTGACTGTAGAAGATTTAACGGATGAAATATTATATATAAAATAAATCAATAAAACCGGACTGAATCATTTATGAATTCTGTCCGGTTATTTTATGGGGATTCGCTCACAAGAAAGAGCTCATGTCCTGGATTTTATAAAGTTTTTGCACCTAGGTATTTCGGTTTCCAATAAGAGTTATCCATATCAGTGATGGTTATTCCTTTTGAAGACGTAGAACTAATGAATTGACCATTTCCGATATAGATCCCAACATGTGATACTCCTGTTCTTCCAGAAGAAGTATCAAAGAATACAAGATCACCCTTAGATGGTGAAGATACTTTTAAACCAGTATTGGAATAGAGTAATGATGCTGTACGCGGTAAGGTAATTCCTTGTGATTTCTGGAATACATAATAGATGAAGCCTGAACAGTCAAATCCAGTTGGTGTTGTCCCGCCCCATTTGTAGGGTTTGCCGATTAAGGTTTTTGCATAGCTGATCAAGCTGGTATTATTGACCTTATAAACACCAAGCGCATTAAATGTGCCGCGGCCGGCAATTCCGTCGGCAGTTAATCCTTTAGCTTTCTGGAATTTTTTTACTGCTGATACAGAATAGGTGCCGTAATATGTAGTCAGTGAACCTGAATATGTGAAATAACCTTTGGTTTTTAAAAGTTGTTGTAGTTGTTTGACATCGCTATGTGTCATTCCGGGTCTGAGGGTTTGATCTCCGATATTTGCAAAGGCTTGCAGTGGGGTTAGCATCATGGCAGATGCAACAGCAGCTGAAGCGATCCATTTCTTCATAATTTTCATTTCCTCTCTATCTATCTATCTATTATTCTTAACAATATTATCCTACAATACCATTATGACAATTAGACATAATTTTGGTTACAATTTCATTACAAAAAATGAGTAGTAAGACTAAAGTTAATGTGGACGAAAGTCTGTTGAAATGGGTAAAAAAATTTAATAAAACTAAGTATTTGGGCATGGTTTAAATTATTCAAGCTACGAATTTATCTATTTTAAAAAAACTATATGGATACTAAGGGATATTTTGTTATTTTATCAATTTTTAGGTTTGATTATATTTTTCGAGGAAATTACATTAAAAAGTAGAAATTTGTATGAAAACTTCCATTGAATAAGAACGTATATTCGGTTAAAGTTATGAATATAATAAAAGCGAACATATATTCTTGTTAGGGTGAAGAAATGATGGATTATGGGACGATGCCGAAACAATCAATTATGTGTATCGATATGAAAAGTTTTTATGCAAGCTGTTCAGCGGTCATGCTTGGTTTGAACCCACTTGATTGTTATTTAGCGGTGGTTGGTGATTTGAAGAGGACGGGGAGCATTGTGCTTGCGGCTTCTCCAAAGATGAAGAAGGAGTTTGGCATCAAGACAGGTTCGCGGATGTTCGAGATTCCGAATGATCCAAGAATTGTCGTCGTTGAACCCAAAATGGCGACCTATTTAAGGGTTGCGACGGAAATCACCCGTTTGTTTAACCGTTATGTGCCCAAAGAAGCGATTCACGTGTACAGTGTGGACGAAAGTTTTGTGAAAGTCGATGGTGCCGCTTCTTTATGGGGAGATGCCCGGGTGATAGCTGAAAAGATAAAAGATGAAATCGAACGGGAATTACAGCTTCCCTGTGCCATTGGAATTGGTCCGAACATGCTTATGGCAAAACTTTGTCTTGATTTGGAAGCCAAACATGTAGGGATTGCCGAATGGAAGTATGAGGATGTGCCAAGCAAATTATGGCCGATTTCCCCACTTCGTGAAATGTGGGGAATCGGCAGGCGCGTAGAAAAAACCCTTCATGGAATGGGAATATTTACGGTTGGGCAGCTTGCCAATTATGATCTTGAATTACTTGAAGCGAAGTTTGGAATTATGGGCAATCAGCTTTACCATCATGCGTGGGGAATAGATTTATCGGACATGGGGGCAGTGATCATCGAAGGACAGGTCAGCTTTGGCAAAAGTCAGATTCTGCTGCGGGATTATAAGGAGGAGCATGAGGTAAAGCAGGTTATGCTGGAAATTTGCGAAGAAGTTGGAAGAAGGGCACGCACCCACCGCAAGGCAGGAAGGACGGTCAGTTTAAGTATTGGTTACAGCAAGGATGAGTTTGGCGGAGGTTTCCATCGTTCGCGTTCGATTAGCGAACCGACCAACATTACGATGGAGTTATATAAAGTTTGCCTGGAGCTTTTTCGTGAGAACTATAAGCAAAAAACGGTTCGGAGCATAGAGGTCAGACTCTCGAATATTGTGGATGATAACGAGATGCAGCTGACTTTATTTGATGCTTCGCGCTGGAAGAAGCGGGAGTTGAGTTACACGGTTGATCGAATCCGCCATAAATATGGATCCAAATCGTTATTGCGTGCAGTTTCGTATACCGAAGCAGGCACAGCTGTTTACCGAAGCAGGCTGCTTGGCGGGCATAAGGCGTGAGGCTGAATTTGAAGGGAGGGAAAAGAATGATTCGTGATCGCGGCCGTATCAAATGGACATCGATGATGTTGCCGGAGCATGTGAAAATGCTTCGGGATTGGGTGGTGGAGGATGGCTATGAAGCGAAGCGCATCGTGGATGAGCAGCAACTGGAAGAAATGAATGTGGTGATGGGGGAAGCGATGGAGGAAAGAAAGGATGTCACGGTTGCTCATTATGAAGGAAACCGGTATCAGCTGTTAATTGGCAGGATCCATTATTATAATGAGCTCACCCAAAAGCTTCATGTCGTCGATCGTTTTCAGCAGGCTCATTATATCAGGCTTTCTGATATAGCGGATGTAAGGATAATGGAATAATGAAGCGAAGAGCTGTTCCCGGAGCCGGCCTTTCATTTTCGAAACAATTTCCGTCCTCTTTCATAATGGAAGGAAATCATCGGGGTATAAGAGAATCCGCACTTGTTAGCACAGTTAGCGGAGGAAAAGGAAGCAGGCAGTTTCGTTAACAGAAACGTTTTTATCGTTTATAATGAGGAAATGCAAAGACTTCGGGAGGCATGTAATCATGTATATTGAATGGACGGAAAGAGCGGCAGAGAAAATAGCCAGTAAGGTACAGGGGCAAAAAGGATATTTACAGTTGAAATATGATACGGATGGCTGTGGCTGCGTTGTAAGTGGCGTGACGGCGCTATGGCTGGTCAACGAACTTGAAGAAGGTACCGAAAAAGCGGAAACGAACGGACTCCCTCTGTACGTAGAAACATCAAAAATGATTTTTCTGGATGAAGTCATGAAAATAGACTTTGTGCCGGAAGCGAACAGCTTTCAGTTAAAAAGTCCGAATCAAATCTTAAATCCGAGGATGAGCTATTTTAATAAAATCTAACGCAGCAAAGAGGGAATCTTGGATACCCTCTCTTTTCCTTCTCAGACAAGTTTGAGAAACTGATCGATTTGATTTTCATATTCTTGTGGATTTTCATTATAAGATTGAGCGTGGGCCCCTTTTTTAGCAATATACAGCTGCTTTGGGCCCTCTTTTGCTGCATATAATTCCATCGTCATGGAAGCGGGGATGAAGCTGTCATTTTCACTATGGATGAAGAGCACGGGGTTTCGGATGTTTTTCATATAATTGATCGGGGACACTTCATTTGTCCAATATCCGTCACGAAGTTTGATGAACGTACGCCCAAGCGGAAACACGGTCCAAGCGGGAATTGGGATTTTCAGCTTGAGCTGGTGTTTGATCTGATCCTCGAAATTTGAAAATGGACAATCGGCAATGTAAAAATCAGCGCCATCTTCAAGCATTCCGGCATATAAAAGAAGGGTTACCGCCCCCATGGATTCCCCATGAATGCCAATGTGAAGATCGGGACCTTTACGTCTTTTCAATTCATCGATAACGGCCTTCAGGTCGAATTTTTCATAATGTCCATAACTGCTCGTCTTGCCACCAGAATCCCCATGACGGCGGTGGTCATAAATGATGGCATTGAAGCCCCGCTTAAGAAAAATATTCATGTACTTAATCGAATTGACTTTGTTCTCCGTCACACCATGAGAAATGACTACCCACTTATTGGTTTCATACGGTTCGATAAATAAACATTTCAAGGAATATCCGGATGGTGAAGGTATCCATATTTCCGTTTTAGGCAGATTATCGAAATCCTCCCTAATCAGGCGTTTAGCCAGGATTTCACGATTTTGGATAAAATCATCTTCCTTCTTTTTCATGTACATGATCCGATTGGAAAAATAAATGCCGACGCCGATGATATAGGTTAGAATTCCAGCTATTACGAGCCACCATTTTTTCATGAATGCTCCTCCTTGGTTGATTTTCTTTATTTTACCATGAGGGAAATGGGAAAACACTGTTTTGAAAACCTAACGAGAAAAACGGCAATCGTGATATAATGATTTCATTATACTGGCTAGGAGGTTTTAAGGATGAAAAAGAAACAGCCGCGCAATCAAAATCAAAGTAAAAACCAAGATAAAGATTCATCATCATTGAAACTTGGTGATATGCTCAATCAAGATATCATGTCCCAGCTTCGTCAAAAACAAAAAGAATTGAATGAGGCTGAAGTGGAGAAAAAGGCAGCGGAAGAAGAAAAAAAACGTGCAGAAAGAAAACAGCGTGAGAAAAACAAATCATTCGAAGAGCTATTGGGTGAAAGCAATCTGAACTGGAAGAACTATAAATAAAATAAAGAAAAAAAGGAGCGGCATAAGAAAGAGGGCTGTCTCCCTTTTTGGACTTGATTCATCGATAAAAAGAACCATTCTTTAGAAAAACAGACTATTCCTTTATTTTATAAAGTATAACGATTATATTAGAGGTAAGTTCGATATGCATTCATATCGGATGGACTACTACTAGCTGGTGATTTGATGCAAAGTAAAATAGAAAATGTACTGGAAGACCAATTATGTTTCCTGCTTTATGCAAGTTCAAGGGAAATGACGAAAAAATATAAACCGCTGCTTGATAAACTCGAAGTGACATATCCACAGTACCTCGTTCTCCTTCTACTATGGGAGCAGGATACACTTACAGTCAAAAAACTAGGGGAATTACTTGCCCTGGACTCAGGGACGCTTACCCCCATGTTAAAACGAATGGAACAGAATGGTCTGATTGTCCGTGAACGTTCCACTCAAGATGAACGGTCTGTCATGATTCAGCTGACGGAAAAAGGAATGGGTTTACATGAAGAGGCTTGTTTCATTCCCGATCGCATTTCAGCTATGTCGGGTGAGGATAAGAAGGTGGTCGAGGATTTGAAAGCCTCGCTGCTCCAACTATTGAAAACATTACAGAAATTTTAGCGAAAAGAAAAAAACGCTTGGGATAGCTCAAGCGTTTAGTTTGTAGACAAAAAGGTTTCGGATTGGTCTCATTCCGAAACCTTTTTGATTTTTTATTGGTTTAAAGCAGTTATAGAGAATAGCGACCTCTCCAAGGTCATTATTTAGGCGATTTATTGGGTCAGATCAACTCCATTATTATCGAGTTTGTCCACAGTCTGAATCGCTTGGGGAGCCCAAGTGTTTTTTAAAATTATTAATCTACATCGACTTCAATAGTGACGTCCACATTGCCGTTGATGGCTTTTGAATAAGGGCACATTTGATGCGCTTTATGAACAAGTGTTTCAAATGTCACTTTATCGATTCCAGATCCCTTCACAGCTAAAGTGACAGCTAAGCTGTACTGGTGCATTTCCCCCATCAATAAACTGACACTGGCGGTGACTTTGGAATCAAATGAAAGGCGTTCAATTTTACCGACTGATTGCAAAGCACTATCAAAACATGCAGCATATCCAGCAGCGAAAAGCTGTTCCGGATTGGATGCTTCAGGCATCTGTTTGGCCCTTGGTGTTCCAGGCATCGCTATATCAACCGTAAAGTTACCATCAGCAGAGATTGCTGTTCCTTCTCTTCCGCCATCAACCGTTACAGACGTTGTAAATAAAGTTTTTGTCATCATTATTTCTCCCTTGTCTTTGTATTTTAATTGTGCACAATTGAATTGTACAACATCATTTTTAGAATAGCAATGAAAAAGAATAGTTGAAAAACAATTCGAATGGCATACTCTCGGTAACATGGAGGCTAAGCTCTCCGTCACTTTTCCATCTCTGCTGGTTTGCAAATATTTTAGAAAAAGGAGGTAAAACTGTTGGGGGAAGCAAAGCGATAAGTGATAGAAAACAGAAAGAGGGTACAGAAGAGCAGTATGGCGAAGAAAAAGCGAGGGAAACGGAAATAGGCTGCCTATCCCGCTGGTTAAACGGAGATAAGGCAGCCTACCGATGTCCATGATATTTAGTTTGATTGAATCATTTTAATCCCGATGACTTTCATATTTGTTCGCTTTGGTCAACTGCTCCAAGATAGCAAGTTCCGTTTTAGACAGTGAAGAGCTGTTTGCGGCCTTGCAGTTTTCACGCAGCTGCTGTATTGAGCTTGCACCGGGTACAACGGTAGCGACGCTTTGATGTGATAATACATATTGAAGCGCCGTTTCATTCAACTTCCTATCAGAAAGTTTGTCCTTTAATTGCGGAAGCAAATCTTTAAGTTCGTGATAGCTATAGTCAAGGTACCCATCGGCATTTGCCTTTTCAAGCATTCTCTCGCTAAGCAGCCCTTTAGCAAGGGGACCGCGTGCGATGATGCTGATCTGTTTGTTGGCCAAAAGGGACATCCACTCTTCCGGACGGCGGTCTAGTAAGTTATATTGCATCATAACGGAATCGGGTTCAGACTTTTCAGTGAATTCCTCGATTACATTCGGACGAATCGAGGAAATTCCATAATACCGGATATAGCCTTCTTTTTTTAGTTCTTCAAATGCTTCTACCGTTTCTCCGATATTGTCTGAAATGGTGCCGCCATGTAACTGATAAAGATCAATATAATCAGTCCCCAGTCGTTTTAAGCTATCCTTTACTGCCGTTTTAATGTAAGTGCCAGAAGGATCCCAGCTCCAGGCATCCTTATTGTCGTTCCAGCGGTTTCCAACCTTGGTGGCTATGTATACCTTATCGCGGACAGATTTTAAATTCTTTCCGACGATTTCTTCATTCACACCGAAATCATATAAGTCAGCAGTATCAAAATAATTGATTCCTTCATCTAAAGCGGCCTGTATGATTTCAGATGCCTGATTTTCAACAGTTCCCAATGACATGCATCCGAGCCCGATTTCAGAAACTAGCAATTCGGAACTGCCTAGTCTGCGTTTTTTCATGTTATCCACTCCTTTAACATTCATTGTAAAGGAGAAAACCATTTCACTCAAAGAATTCACTTTATCCGTTTTAAAGGAGCGGGTGGTGCCTGTGGGTGTATGTCGGCAATCCAATCATTGATATAGACATATTGATTTTGCAATTGTTTTAGTTTTTGAATGATTTCCCAACTCTTTCCGGATAAAGTAACGCTTTTTTCCAATACATAAACTTTCATTAAATCGCCCTCCATCTCTATTATGGTAAAATGTATGAGGAATCATGCGGCAATTAGAACAGAGGAGTGGTCAAGATGAAAAAATTTGAAGAGAAAACGCTATCTTCGGAAAAAATCTTTACAGGAAAGGTAATCAGCCTGCAAGTGGATGATGTAGAGCTTCCTGATGGGAAAACGGGAAAACGTGAAATAGTCAAACATCCGGGGGCGGTTGCCATCATAGCGCTTACGGCAGAAAATAAAATCATCTTGGTGGAACAGTATCGAAAAGCGCTGGAGAGAAGCTTGGTGGAAATCCCTGCAGGAAAGCTGGAAAAAGGCGAAGAACCGGTTCTGTCGGCTAAAAGGGAACTGGAAGAAGAGACAGGTTATGAATGCGAAAAGATGGAGCACATCATATCCTTTTATACTTCCCCAGGGTTTGCAGATGAATTGGTCCATCTCTATGTGGCCCACAATTTGAAAAAGAAAGAAAATGCGGCACCACTTGATGAAGATGAATTTGTCGAGATGATTGAACTCACGCTGGAGGAAGCTCAAAAATATATGGCTGACGGGAAAATCCAGGATGCCAAAACGGCATATGCTGTTCAGTATCTGCTTTTGAAAGAGGCAATGACTTCATAAATGAAAGAGTTTTACGCAGACCTTCATATCCATATAGGCAGAACGAGAAGCGGAAGGTCCGTAAAAATAACCGGTGCTAAAACATTAACCTTCAGTAAAGTGCTGCAAGTTGCAAGTGAAAGGAAGGGTCTTGATTTAATCGGGATCATCGATTGCCATTCTCCTGAAGTCATTGAAGAAATCGAAGAGGGGATTCTGGAAGGGGAGGTTACGGAAAAGATTGAAGGCGGCCTTCTGTACAGGAATACAACAATCATCCCAGGCTCGGAGATTGAGATTTATGATCAGAATTGTAATGGACCAATCCATGTCCTCGCCTATTTTCCAACTTTAAAAGCAATGAAGGAATTCTCTACATGGATGGGCGGCCATGTTAAAAATATCACCTTAAGCTCCCAAAGGATTTATTGTGATGGGAGAACGTTACAAAAAATCGTCAAGTCACTGGGAGGCCTATTTATCCCGGCCCATGTTTTCACACCATTTAAAAGCTTATATGGAAAAGGGGTGCGATCCAGTCTGACCGAAGTACTCGATCCGAAACTGATTGATGCCATCGAGCTTGGTTTAAGTTCAGATACAGAGATGGTCAAGGATATCGAAGAGTTGGAATCCTATGTATTCGTGACAAATTCCGATGCGCATTCGCTTGGGAAAATTGCTCGTGAATATCAAAAAATCCGACTTGAAGAACCAAGCTTCAATGAACTGGAAAAAGCCCTTAGAGAAAAAGAAAATCGTAAGGTGACCGCCAATTATGGATTGAACCCATTATTGGGAAAATATCATCAAACCGTATGTTCAGCTTGTTTACACCAGGTATTGAGGGATAGTGAACCATGTTCTGAATGTGGGAATAAATCCATTATAAAAGGGGTATCGTTACGGATTGAAGAACTTTCCAATATGAATGGAAGCCATCGAAGGGAAAGACCGCCTTATATCCATCAAGTACCACTCGACTTCATCCCTGGATTGGGACCTAAATCCATGGAAAAACTACTGGAGGCATTTGGGACCGAGATGAATATCCTTCATGAAGTTACGCTTGAGCAGCTCAAGGAAATCGTTCCTGAAAAATTGGCCTCCTACATCGATTCTGCAAGAAAAGGGACCCTTTCTTTTGAAGTAGGGGGCGGAGGCAAATACGGAAAGGTCAAAAGGGAAAGTTGAATATAATCGAACAAAAAAAGTCCTGTAGATGAGCTTGTCATCTGTCAGGACTTTTTAGTTTGTTGTTTTTGCGTAAATGGAGGTATTCCGCAATTCCTTGCCGTCTGCACTTAGGCAGTCATTATGCAAAGTTCCTTCAAGGGTATACCCTAGCTTCTCGGGGATACGTTTGCTGGCAATATTATTGAGGTCACAACGGATTTCGACCCGCTTTGCGCCATAATGATAAAAAGCGAATTTGGTTAATTTATCTATCGCTTCCGTTATGTATCCTTTTTTACTGAACCTCGTATCAATCCAATAACCAATTTCAAATTTTGGGATATCCCAGTTAATTCGGTGCAGACCAGTGGAGCCAACGAATTGATCGTCTTCCTTCCTATAAATATGAAGTCTGATATCCTCTTTTAAAATAAAGTCCGCATGTGATTTTAGAACGTTCTGTTCGGACGTTTCCAAGGACGCATCCTGATGGGCAAATGGCAGCCATTGTTTTAATTCGGGTTTAGAATGAACGAGGGCTTCGTAAACATCATGGCCATCGCCAGGCAAACAGGGCCTAAGATATAATCGTTGGGTTTCAATTTTTTCTGGGAAATCCATTAATATAGCTTTCATCGCCTACCTCCTCGTAATAGATATGGAAAATTATAACATGGATTCAATTGAAAATGTTCTGCCGGACGGAGAATGTTTTCTTAGCATAAATGAGAGAGTGAAAACATAGATTCTAGTAAGCGGAGTTGGGAGGATGAAAGATGAAAAAAAAATCTGTCGTACAAAATGCCGTAATGAAACATATTAACGAACATTCCTCATTATATGTCTTTATCACTGTGCTTTTTTTGATGGGTGTCATTTTTGGAGCAGTACTTGTGAATAGTTTGAGCTTTACCCAAAAGGAGGACTTGTTCTATTATTTATCTCAATTTTTCGGACAAGTATCCAAAGGTGAATTTGCCTCTTCGCATGATATGTTCAGCCAAAGTATTATGCATAATATAAAATATATTGGCCTCATCTGGATTCTGGGAATTTCGGTCATCGGTTTGCCGGTCATTTTGGTTTTGTTATTTATAAAAGGAATGGTTGTTGGATTTACAGTCGGATTTTTAGTCAATCAAATGGGATGGAGCGGGTTCTTATTATCATTTGTCTCCATTCTGCCCCAAAATATATTCATCGTGCCGATATTCATCGTGATAACCGTCCTTGCTGTTTCACTATCAATGAAAATGATCAGCAGGATTTTCCTTAAGCAGATCCGTGAGCCGCTGAAGCCAATAATTTCACGGTATATTTTCTCATTGATTTTGTCAGGATTGTTTTTGATTACAGCTGCAGCATTTGAAGCGTATCTATCACCTTCTTTAATGAAAAACGTCGTAAGTTTATTGGGTCATTGACGGAGATTTGCTTTTATCGCAAATTTTTTTATCATTAACAAGAAATCTATTTTGACAGTTTTCCCTCTTTTGATATAATGGATAAGATAGCGGCGCGGGAGGGAATATTAGGTATGGAAATAGAAAACAGAATTGATAGGATAAAAAAGCAGTTGCACTCGTCCAGCTACAAATTAACGCCTCAGCGAGAAGCGACCGTCCGCGTTTTACTTGAGCACGAAGAGGATCATTTAAGCGCAGAAGACGTTTACCTCCTTGTCAAAGAAAAGTCGCCGGAAATTGGATTGGCAACAGTATACCGTACGCTAGAGTTGCTGACTGAATTGAAGATAGTAGATAAAATTAACTTTGGAGACGGGGTTTCCCGTTATGATTTAAGACAAGAAGGAGCTGCGCATTTCCATCATCATCTTGTTTGTGTGGAATGTGGTGCGGTAGATGAGATCCAGGAAGACTTACTTGAAGACGTGGAAGCCATTGTGGAACGCGAATGGAACTTCAAGATAAAAGACCATAGATTAACCTTTCATGGCATTTGTCATCGATGCCATGACAAAGAAGAAAATAAAGGTGAATGAAGTGTGACCTTTTCCATTTAATGGAGAAGGTTTTCTGCGTTTTTTAGAATCTTTTGCAAAGGCATCAAGAAAACCGTTTTAAGGAATGAATTTTCTCACGTAAAGGCAGTTTTTCCTTTCCCCTTACCGAAACGCGTATAAAACTTGTCCTGTTGGGCATAGATTGATACAAAGGATTGAATGGGAGGGGAAAGAAGATGAAAACGACATTATCGCTTGTTTTGCATACGGCTAAAGTGATGGTTCTCTTTGTTGGCTTCACTGTTCTTTTTTATATAGGAATGGTATGGTTAAATCAGGAATATCAAAATTATCATCGTTATGATGAACCCAAAGGAATGGCTGTGAAAGTATCGAAGGCTGTTGATACGGGTGAGGATGCATGGCTGGAACGCTTAATGTTGTTTTATTTAAACGGGGAGTAATGAATATGGAGAATCAAATCAGGGATTTTATTCATTTTTTAACCATTGAAAAAGGACTGGCCAAGAATACGCTCGTTTCCTATGAGCGTGACTTAAGATCATATTGGAGCTATTTGAAAGATGTTGAATCCATTACCGAATGGAATGATTCCCGGCGTGTGAACATCTTGCATTTTCTCGTTCAATTGAAGGATCAAGGAAAATCATCGAAGACGGTAGCACGTCATATTGCCTCGATCCGGTCCTTTCATCAATTTCTTCTAAGGGAAAAAGTAACCGATCAGGATCCGTCCATACATATAGAAACGCCGAAACCGGAACGAACCCTTCCGAAAGTATTAAGCATGGAAGAGGTTGAAGCGTTATTGGAAGCCCCGAAGTTCATGGACGAATTCGGCCTGCGCGATAAGGCGATGCTTGAATTGATGTATGCGACAGGGATGCGCGTTAGTGAGTTGATATCCATGGATGTAAGTGATGTACATGCATCGATGGGGTTTGTCCGTTGTGTCGGGAAAGGAAATAAGGAGAGAATCATTCCGATTGGACAAACGGCATTGGGGGCGATTGAACATTATTTGGAGAGTTCCCGAGGGAAATTAGCCAGTCACAAGCACAGAACAGATTCACTTTTTTTGAATCATCATGGTAACAGGCTGACAAGACAGGGATTTTGGAAGATTCTAAAAAAACTTGTAAAATCGGCACAAATAGAAAAAGAAATCACACCGCATACACTAAGACATTCTTTCGCGACACATCTATTGATGAATGGGGCAGACTTACGTGCCGTCCAAGAAATGCTGGGGCATGCGGATATTTCAACAACACAGATTTATACACATATTACGAACGTTAGGATCAAGGATGTATATTCCAAATTCCATCCGCGAGCTTAGAAGAATGGCAGAATGATAGAGAGGCTGTGAATTTAACTGAAAGGCAGTTAAAGGATCGGCCTTTTTACAATATGGACTGGACTATAAGGCAGCTAATGGTTCTTGGTCATACATGTATTAGCTTTTTTTTTCTGAAATATATTATTTGTTTCCAACATAGTAATCGTTTACAATGTAGAGAGGTCAGACTTCTGACGTTCTCGTGATTTCATTTTATTGAAGAGTAACGGAGCGATATAAGGGTAAAATAGAGAGTATAAAAGTGATTTACTATTTTAGGAGGAATGAACATGAAAGGGAATTCAGCATTTAAACGAATATTTGTAGTCGTTATGGATTCAGTTGGGATTGGCGAAGCACCTGATGCAGATTTATTTGGTGATAAAGGGGCTGATACTCTCGGCCATATCGCAGATAAAATGAATGGTTTGAACATGCCGAATCTTGCAAAATTGGGTTTAGGAAATATCCGTGAAATAAAAGGGATTGATAAAGCTCAGCAACCGCTCGCATACTATACGAAAATGAAAGAAGCATCTACAGGTAAAGATACGATGACTGGACATTGGGAAATCATGGGGTTGAATATATCCACTCCATTCCGTGTATTTCCAAATGGTTTTCCTGAGTTATTAGTGAATGAACTTGAGGCGAAAATGGGTCGTGGAATTATTGGGAACGTCCCAGCCAGCGGTACGGAGATCATTGAAAGACTTGGCGAGGAACATATGAAGACGGGTGCATTGATTGTATATACATCAGCTGATTCCGTTTTACAGATTGCTGCACATGAAGACATCGTGCCGATAGACGAATTATATAAGGTTTGTGAAATTGCACGTGAAGTGACAATGGCTGATGAGTATAAGGTTGGACGCGTTATTGCTAGACCATTCACAGGTGAGCCAGGCAGCTTCAAAAGAACGCCTAACCGTCATGATTATGCATTGAAGCCTTTTAACCGGACAGTTATGGATGAATTGAAAGATTCCGGATATGATGTTCTCGCAATCGGGAAAATTTCAGATATTTTTGATGGAGAAGGTGTAACTGAATCCTTACGGACCGTATCTAATATGGATGGAATGGATAAATTAATTCAAACGATAGAACAGGACTTCAAAGGGTTAAGCTTCCTTAATCTAGTCGACTTCGATGCTTTATACGGACATCGCCGCGATCCAGAGGGATACGGAAAAGCCTTGGAAGAATTCGACGCTCGGATGCCGGAAGTTCTCGATAAACTACATGAGGATGATTTATTGATCATAACTGCCGATCACGGGAATGATCCGGTTCATGAAGGAACCGATCATACACGTGAATATGTGCCATTATTAGTCTATTCCAAACGATTTACTAAAGGTGCCGAGCTTCCAGTAAGAGATACATTTGCTGACATCGGAGCGACGGTCGCTGCTAATTTTGATGTGAAAATGCCTGCCTTCGGGAAAAATATATTGGGCGATATAAATGAAGGGGAGATTAAATAGATGTTTAATAAAATAGAGACAGCTGCTGCATTTATAAAAAATAAGATTGAAGGCTCCCCGGAGATAGGATTGATTCTTGGTTCTGGACTTGGAGTATTGGCAGATGAAATTGAAAATCCCATAACGATCCCATACCACGATATCCCGGAATTTCCGGTATCGACTGTTGAAGGACATGCAGGACAACTTGTCATTGGTCAATTAAGTGGCAAAAAAGTTGTAGCCATGCAAGGACGCTTTCATTTTTATGAAGGTTACTCCATGGAGAAAGTCACATTTCCTGTACGGGTTATGAAACTTCTTGGCGTTGAGCAATTAATTGTAACCAATGCTGCTGGAAGTGTTAATGAAAGCTTCGCACCAGGCGACTTGATGCTGATTACGGATCATATTAATTTAATGGGGGCAAACCCATTGATCGGTCCTAATGAAGAGCGTTTTGGGCCTAGGTTCCCTGATATGTCAGAAGCTTATAACAAGGGGCTGCGGACTCAAGCTAAAAAAATCGCATCAACACTCGGGTTGGATATTAAAGAAGGTGTCTATATCGGGAATTCAGGTCCGACATATGAGACGCCTGCAGAAGTGAAAATGGCAAGAATCCTTGGCGGGGATGCAGTTGGGATGTCAACGGTTCCAGAAGTTATCGTGGCTAGACATAGCGATATGAAGGTGCTCGGAATATCATGCCTTACCAATATGGCGGCAGGCATTCTCGATCAGCCTTTGTCGCATGTAGAGGTAATTGAAACGACGGAAAAAGTGAAAAGCAGTTTTCTGGATTTTGTGAAGCACATCGTTAAAGACATATAAAATGATCAAAAAAATACAAGTACACCTGAGAGTATCGGTGTCTTAAAAAAGTGGGGATTCTATTATGAGAATGGTAGATTTAATCGAGAAAAAGCGGGATGGAAAGGCTCTTTCTACAGAAGAAATACAGTTCATCATCAAAGGGTTTACTGATGGAACGATACCTGATTACCAAATGAGTGCTTGGTCAATGGCTGTTTATTTCAAAGGGATGAATGAGCAGGAACGTGCTGATTTAACCATGGCAATGGTCGAGTCAGGCGATCAAATCGACTTATCGATGATTGAAGGAATCAAGGTCGATAAACATTCAACGGGCGGTGTTGGGGATACCACAACACTCGTGCTTGGGCCATTAGTTGCTGCGGTAGGTGTTCCGGTTGCAAAGATGTCAGGACGGGGTCTTGGCCATACAGGCGGAACGATCGATAAGTTGGAATCTGTAAAGGGCTTTCATGTTGAAATCGAAAATGACGAGTTCATTCGGCTTGTGAATAAAAATAAAATAGCTGTCATTGGACAAAGTGGTAACCTGACTCCAGCGGACAAAAAGTTATATGCATTGCGCGATGTTACGGCTACCGTTAACAGTATCGGCTTGATTGCTGGTTCGATCATGAGTAAGAAAATCGCCGCTGGTGCTGATGCAATCGTACTCGATGTTAAAACAGGAGCTGGCGCTTTCATGAAAACTCTCGAAGATTCTGAAGAATTAGCGCATGCAATGGTGAGCATCGGGAACAATGTCGGGCGTAACACAATGGCTGTCATTTCCGATATGAGCCAACCGCTGGGATACGCAATCGGAAATGCATTAGAAGTGAAGGAAGCCATCGATACGCTTAAAGGGGAAGGCCCGGAAGATTTAACGGAACTTTCTTTAACACTAGGAAGTCATATGGTATACCTTGCCAAAAAGGCAAGTTCGCTGGAAGAAGCAAGAACCTTGCTTGAAAATGCGATAAAAGATGGTTCTGCACTAAACTCATTCAAGGTTTTCTTAGAAGCTCAGGGAGGCGATGGTTCGGTTGTAGATCAGCCGGAAAAACTTCCACAGGCTGCTCATACTTTCGAGCTAGAAGCGAAAGAGGATGGATATGTATCGGAGATCATCGCCGATGAAGTGGGAACGGCAGCTATGCTTTTAGGCGCCGGGAGAGCTACAAAAGAATCAGAGATCGATTTGGCAGTCGGGCTTGTACTCCGTAAAAAAATCGGGGAAACAGTGGCAAAAGGTGAATCCCTTGTGACGATTTACAGCAATTTTGAAGATGTTACAAAAGTAAAAGAAAAATTGTATGAAAGCATTGCGATTTCAAAAGAGAAGGTCGAAAAACCTACCCTAATCTATAAAGAAATCATGGAATAAATGATTTTAAAAAGGTCACCCTTTTTCAGGGTGACCTTTTTGTGTTTTTCCAATGAATGTTAAAAAAGAGGATGCCCATGCGCATCCTCTTTTGCTTTTTGTTAATTGGTACTGATATTCAATGTATGTTCAAAATTCATCTTTAATTGTATAAAAATGGGTTTAATGGAAAAAATAAATGATATCAAGATTGGAGGGTATGGAGATGAAGCGGATTCTTTCTCTATTTATAACCGTATTAATAGCAATAGGCTTTTGCATCCCACATACAGAAGCAGCTAAAGATAAAGGAGTCGACTTGGCGGCCAATGCTAAATCCGCTATTTTGATTGAACGGGATACAGGCGCCATTCTGTATGATAAAAATGCAGACATTCGTCTTTCACCGGCTAGTATGACGAAAATCATGACAATGCTGCTGATCATGGAAGCGATCGATAAAGGCGAACTAAGCATGAAGGAGAAAATCAGGACAAGTGAGTATGCAGCATCGATGGGAGGGTCCCAAATCTTCCTCGAGCCAGGTGAAGAAATGACCACAGAACAAATGCTTAAAGGCATCTCGATTGGTTCGGCGAATGATGCATCGGTTGCGATGGCTGAACGTCTTGCCGGCTCCGAAGAAGAGTTTGTTAAAAAAATGAACAAAAAGGCGAAAGACTTAGGTTTGAAAAATACAAAGTTCCAAAACGCGACAGGCCTTCCAGTTAAAGATCATTACAGCTCGGCCCATGATATGTCGATCATGGCGAAGGAACTATTGAAATACGATACGATTACAAGATTCACGGGTACATATGAAGATTATCTCCGTGAAAACACCGATAAGAAGTTCTGGCTTGTTAACACGAATAGATTAGTAAAATTTTATCCTGGAGTGGATGGGCTAAAGACAGGGTTCACTAATGAAGCGAAATACTGTCTGACAGCCACTGCAAAAAAAGGGAATATGCGTGTCATTGCAGTCGTTTTTGGAGCCGATACTCCAAAGGAACGAAACGCTCAGGTCACCAAGATGCTAGATTATGCATTTTCACAATACATCACATATCCGATTTATAAACGCGGCGAGGTGTTAGGTGAATCAAGGGTGAGTAAAGGCCACAAGAAAGCGGTGGTGGGAGTGACAAGTGAACCTATTTCAGTTTTGACAGCCAAGAACGGAACGGCAAAGGACTTCACAAAAAAAGTCACTCTTGATAAAGATTTGAAAGCCCCTATAAAAAAAGGTGATCAAATTGGTACGCTTGAATTGAAGAAAAACGGTAAGGTGTATGTCGAATCTCCAATTATCGCGAAGGAATCTGTTGAAAATGCCAGCTGGTGGCAATTGTATAAACGTGCTTTCGGCATGTTTTCTCAAGCAAAATAGAATAAATTGTCGCAATGCCTGGTAATAGTACTAATTTAGGCGAAACTCCACTAGTTTTGCTGTTAAGAAGGAATCGGCAGGTAAAAAAGAGAATTTGACTCATTACAAGACAGTGAAGGAGGCTGTATATAGTGAGTCTTACGATTAATATGGAGGCGAAAAATCGCGTATTGTGCATTCGTCTCAAAGGTGATTTGGATCATCATACAGCAGAAAAATTGAAAAACCAGGCAGAGGCAGCCATTCAAAAGCATAACATCCAGCATATTATTCTCAACATGGAAGAATTGCATTTTATGGACAGTTCAGGGCTCGGAGTTATTTTAGGGCGTTATAAGCAGGTAAACAAAAAGCAAGGTGAAATGGTGGTCTGTGCAATTTCTCCAGCAGTAAAGCGGTTATTTGAGATGTCAGGGTTGTTTAAAATTGTTAAAATGGAACTATCCGAAAAAAACGCTTTGCAAAGACTGGGGGTTGCCTAAAATGAAAAATAAAATGGAAACGAAATTTTCCGCACTAAGCCAAAATGAATCTTTTGCCAGGGTAACTGTTGCGGCTTTCATTGCCCAATTGGACCCGACGATGGATGAATTGACAGAAATCAAAACTGTCGTGTCAGAAGCCGTTACGAATTCGATTATCCATGGGTATGAGAGTGATCCGGAAGGTTGGGTCTACATTTCAGTGGTCATCGAAGGTGATACAGTAGAATTGACCATTCGGGATGAAGGACTGGGCATTGAGGACGTCGAGGAGGCTAAACAGCCGTTATTTACGACAAAGCCCGAACTTGAACGTTCCGGTATGGGATTCACCATCATGGAAAACTTCATGGATGAAATCAATATAATTTCCCATAAGGGTGAAGGCACGATCATTCGATTAAAAAAGCACTTAACTACAAGCAGAGCTTTGTGCAATTAAGGGAGACTTGCATATGGATGTGGAGGTTAAAAACGAGAAGAGCAAAAAAGGCCAGCCCCATTTAAAAGATGAGGAATTGAGGAATTTGATTCAACGCAGCCAGAGCGGTGACCAAGATGCAAGGAACTTGATTGTCAATAGCAATCTCAGGCTTGTATGGTCAGTAGTGCAAAGATTCCTCAATCGAGGTTATGAACCGGATGACCTTTATCAAATTGGCTGCATAGGTCTTTTGAAGTCCGTGGACAAATTTGACTTATCGTTTGAAGTGAAATTCTCAACGTATGCTGTACCAATGATCATTGGTGAAATCCAACGTTTTATCCGTGATGACGGAACGGTAAAAGTGAGCCGGTCTTTGAAAGAAATGGCGAATAAAATTCGCAGGGCCAAAGAAGAACTTTCCAAGACGTATGGTCGGGTCCCGACTGTCAATGAATTGGCGGAACATCTTGAGCTGTCGCCAGAGGAAATCATCATGGCTCAAGAAGCTAGCAGGAGCCCTTCATCCATCCACGAAACGGTTTACGAAAATGATGGAGATCCGATTACTCTTCTTGACCAGATTGCCGACCATAACGAAACATCTTGGTTTGATCAAATCGCATTGAAAGAAGCGATTCATGAATTGAATGAACGTGAAAGGCTGATTGTTTTCCTGAGGTATTATAAAGATCAGACACAGTCGGAAGTAGCGGCCAGGCTTGGTATATCTCAAGTTCAAGTGTCAAGGCTGGAAAAGAAGATTCTTCAGCAAATGAAAAACCACATGAATCAGTGATTCATGTGGTTTTTTTATTTGGCTGAAGATAAATCACGATTTTAGGAAAAAGTAAAAGTAATGGACCCTCGTGAATAGTTAGGAGTCAAATTTATGGAAATATGTATGGGAATCAAATTTTTTAGTTGAATTTACAATTAAAAACGAATATTATAGTAAAGGTCGCGTTTTTCATTCGTTTTTTTATCTTTCATTCAACGAATATTTAACCAGGAAAAGCGACGATGCAGTACAATTTTAGGACACCTTGTTATTTCGTGCAAACGGTTGTCGGTGTTTCCTTTAGATCTGGAGGTCTAAATATGTTTATGGAAAGGTTTTTCTCCCTGAAAGAAAATGGAACGAGTGTCCGTACAGAAGTCATGGCGGGCGTTACGACATTTTTGACTATGGTTTATATCCTAATTGTGAATCCGGCTTTATTGTCTTCAATCGGGATTCCATTTGAACAAGTTTTCATGGCAACGGTCATATCATCGGTCATAGGTACCCTTATCATGGGGCTCGTAGCAAAATACCCGATTGCGATAGCACCGGGGATGGGCTTGAATGCTTATTTTGCTAGCGTAGTGGGGGCACAGGGCCTCTCATATCAGACTGTATTTGGAACGGTTTTCATCGCCGGTTTGCTCTTTTTATTAATTAGCGTAACGAGCTTGCGCAAAATGATAATTGATGCGATTCCTAACTCACTGAAATATGGAATCACATCCGGAATTGGTTTATTCATCGCGTTTATCGGTTTGAAAAATGCGGGAATCGTAGTATCTAATGAATCAACGATGGTGACTCTTGGCGATTTGCATCAGCCTGGAACCGTTTTAGCGTTGGTAGGTTTATTCATTACCTTGATTTTTATGGCCCGCAATATCAAAGGGGCCATTTTTATTGGTATGATCATTACGGCAGTTATCGGCTACTTTATCGGTTTGCTAAATTTTGATGGCGTCTTATCCGTACCTCCTGCACCGGTATTTTTCGATATCGATATTGCTGGAGTCTTCACCCATTCTTTATATTCAGTTGTATTCGCCTTTTTACTTGTGACGATCTTTGATACGACAGGTACATTGATCGGTGTAACGGAACAGGCAGGACTGACGAAGGATGGAAAGATCCCTCGTGCCAAAAAAGCTTTTTTAGGTGATGCGATTGCAACGACAGTCGGCTCAATGTTTGGAACAAGTCCTTCAACTGCTTATGTTGAATCGAGCACGGGTGTGGCTGCAGGTGGGCGCACCGGGTTGACGGCTACAGTTGTGGCGATCCTGTTCGCTGTATCGATTTTCTTTTCTCCATTAATATCTGCGATTTCTTCAGTTCAAGCAATCACTGCTCCTGTTTTGATCATCGTAGGATGCTTCATGATGGAGGGGCTAGCTAAGGTCAACTGGAAAATTTTCGATGAAGCATTTCCAGCTTTTGCAATCATTTTAACGATGCCGCTTACTTCAAGCATATCAACGGGGATTGCCATAGGGTTCATTACCTATCCACTAATGAAGGTATTCAGTGGGAAAGGAAAATCGGTTCATCCACTCATTTATATTTTTGGATTAATATTTTTGGTTCAACTGATTTTCTTCCCAACCCATTAATTTATGGATGTAAATCAAAGAGACATGCTGTCATGGAAGCGTGTCTCAGGTGCTAGACAAAAAGGTTTCGGAATGATCTCATTCCGAAACCTTTTTTTTGGATTTGAAGCAGGTATAGAGAATATTGACCCTCTGACGTCATTATTTAGGTCATTTTCTGGCCCGCCAAGTTCAGTTGGCCATCTTCTTTACATTCATGGCAGCGAAAGTATTTTAAGTCCCCTTAAAGTGGTCCAACGCCCATGCTTTTCTATTGCATCTGCGGCAACTGCTTATGGTTTTCCTACTTTATCAATCACTTGTTCAACCAGAGGCTCTAAGATTAGACTATCTTGCATATTGACGGGTGAACTATCGCCCACCAACACAAATCCATTGCGCTCTGCTGTCGCATGAAACAAATAGGCAAACTGATTTGTTCGTTCATCTTTCACATAGTAGCAGCTCTCAGGATCAGTTGAACTTTCGCTGTAGGTAAAAGGAGTTCTATCTAAATGTTAAGACAAAGTTGATTGGAGCGAGTGTTCAAGACTCCTGCGGGAAAAGCGCGCCCAAGGGAGACTCCGCAAGGCGCAAAGGCGCCGAGGAGGCTCTCGGACCGCCCGCGGAAAGCAAGTGCCCTACGTTCCAATCAACGGTCAAATTTTAAAGAGACATGCTGTTATTGCAGCTTGTCCTTTTTTGTTTGCAGTTAGTAATATTTGGACATCAGTCACTTCCTGCATTTTCAATCTGTTTACAATCCATACTACTAGCATAAGGAAATAAAAGGTCGGGATGTGATGATAGTGGCAGTTGTATATATCAGGATGAGGAACCGTGTACAAGTAAATGGAAATCAACCGGTGAGGATAAAAGATATTGCAAGGATAATCGGACCTGAAGAAGAGATTCAAATAATTGAAGAAATCTTATTATTAACGGTAAAGAAGGAAGATAAGAATATTATTGTCATTGATTTGGCTCAAGTTATCATGGCCATCCGCAAAGTGGATCCGGGTATTGAAGTGGAGACATTCGGACCGTCCCAAACCATCATTGAAGTCATCCTCTCGAAAAAGAAAATGTCAATCCTGGCTTTCACCCTAGTCTGGTTCTTGTTGTTTATCGGCGGTGGTATAACCATCATGAATTTTCATGTTGATGTCAGTATGGGGGAAGTGCATCAAAAAATCTTCACGCTCATAACCGGAAAAGTGGATGAAAAGCCGCTATTGATTCAAATTCCATATAGCTTCGGCCTTGGTTTAGGCATGATTTTATTTTTTAATCACTTTTTTAAAAAACGCTTCAATGAGGAACCCAGTCCGCTCGAAGTTGAAATGTTCAACTATCAGCAGGATTTGGACCGTTATGTAGCTATGAATGAAAATAAGGAGAACGTGCGCCATCTTGATGACAGGTAAAATTATCTTCGGAATCTTTGTCGGTTTAGCTGGAGGTTTTGCTACAGGTGCCGGTTTTGTAGCGTTTTTAACTGTACTTGGGGTGATTCCGAGACTGACTCAACTGACCAAAACAATGAAAATGATACATTACTACGAAGGAGCTATCATTGCCGGGGTTGTCGCGGGAACATGGTTCGGATTGCAGGAAACGGAATTTTCCCTTCCGCATTTTTTATTAATTCCGATCGGTTTGGCTGACGGGATCTTTAATGGGATGCTTGCTGCTGCCTTAACTGAAGTTCTGAATGTATTTCCTGTTCTGTCTAAACGAATCGGTATACAAGAGAAAATCATTTATCTGTTAATGGCACTCGTATTGGGGAAGATAGCGGGTTCTTTATTCCAATGGATTTATTTTGTCGATTTATAAGTTTTTAAGGTAACTATTCCTGGTTATGAAAGGTAGGCTCAAGATGGTGACCAAACGAAAAGTGATATTGATTACGGATGGAGATGAGTATGCTAAACGGGCTGTCGAACTTGTCGCCAAGGAAATTGGGGGACGATGTATCTCCATGTCGCAAGGTAATCCATCACGATATACGGGCTTGGAGCTTGTTGGACTAATAAAGAAGGCGAAGAATGATCCTGTTCTGGTCATGTTTGATGATAGCGGATTTATCGGTGAAGGATCCGGTGAACAAGCGATGAAAGTAGTTGCCGAACATCCTGATATTATTGTCCTTGGAGTGATTGCGGTTGCTTCAAAGACTAGAAGGGAAGAATGGACCAAGGTTGATATCTGTATCGACCGGGATGGGAATTTGACACCGAACGGGGTGGATAAATACGGCGCCGAGGAATTTGAACTGGGCAAGATAACAGGAGATACGGTGTATTGCATCGATCAATTACATGTACCTATAGTAGTTGGGATAGGGGATATCGGTAAAATGTCCCATCAGGACGATTATAAAAGAGGAGCACCGATAACGAAGCTAGCGGTGGAAATTATATTGGAAAGGAGTGGTCATGATGACTTCAGAAAAACCAGAAGAAATGAAACCGATTCCGAGTAGGGTAGCGGAAGTAGATGCGTTCATGGAAGAGAGAGTAGGTCTTGGCGTCAGCTTTGACTTAGGGGTAAGAAAGATAAAGGTCCTTAGAAAAGATGTGCATCTTTACTATATAAACGGGTTGACGGATACAGAATTCATCATTGAAATCCTCGACTCACTAATCCATAACAAAAATGCTGAAATCTTGACTACTAAAGTTTTTGATGTAGTCAAAGACTTGCTCGTACACCAATCCGTTGAGGAAATAAAGACGATGGATGAGCTTGTTGATCAGGTATTATCCGGTTTAATAGTCATTGTTGTTGATGGTAAACCAATAGGATTGGTTGTGGATGTCAGGAGTTATCCCGGGAGACAGCCACAAGAACCCGATACGGAAAAAGTCGTCCGTGGATCAAGGGATGGTTTTGTTGAGAATATCATCGTTAACACGGCTATAACCAGACGGAGAATACGGGATGAAAGATTACGTTTCGAAATGTTGCATGTAGGGGAACGATCGAAAACGGACATATCCATTGGTTACATTAAAGATATTGCCGATCCCGATTTAATAGAAATCGTTCGTAAGGAATTGAATAGTATTAAGGTTGATGGCATAACGATGTCTGATAAAACGATCGAAGAGTTCATCGTCAAGCAAAGATATAACCCATACCCGATGGTTAGGTACACGGAACGGGCTGATGTAGCGGCAACACATTTACTTGAGGGGCATGTCCTTATTTATGTCGATACTTCACCGAGTGTCATCATTACCCCGTCCACTCTTTTTCATCATATGCAACATGCTGAGGAGTATCGGCAGGCACCTGCAGTTGGATCCTTGGTACGCTGGGTACGTTTTTTGGGGATTTTCGTTTCTTTATACTTGCTGCCGATTTGGTTGCTGTTTTGTTTAGAGCCTTCCCTCCTGCCTGAAAAGTTTGAGTATATCGGTCCAAATGACAAAACGCATATACCGATAGTGGTCCAAATCTTCATTTCCGATATTGGGATCGAATTTTTAAGGATGGCAGCCGTACATACTCCGACCCCGCTTTCTACGGCAATGGGCTTGGTTGCTGCCGTTTTGATAGGACAGATTGCGATAGATGTTGGTTTATTTGTTCCTGAAGTGGTTCTCTATGCTTCCGTAGCGACAATCGGTACATTTGTCACTCCGAGTTTAGAACTAGGGGTTGCGAATAAAATTTCCCGTTTAGCGCTCCTAGTGTTGGTTGCTATATTTAAAGTACCTGGCTTAGTCATAGGCATCACACTCTACATTATTTTGCTAACTAGCATAAAAACGTTAAATACACCATATTTATGGCCGCTTCTCCCATTTCAACCGAAGGGTTTATCACATATAATAGTTAGAAGACCTTATCCGGGATCTGTGGAGCGTCCAAGTATTGTACATCCTCAGGATAGATTTAGGCAGCCTAGAAAATCTAAAGGTTGATGTTGTCTAAAAGTTGTGGTAATTTAATTTTATTCGAATAAAGCGATAAAGTTAAGGCTTCACAAAGAGATAGAGCTTTTGTTTCTTGAAGTAAAACCAATCTGGCTTTTCTTTCGAACTACTAAGCAGTCATGGAGAACAATATTTAACTGGGATAATCAATTAGATTCGAATGAGGCTTGATCATATAGAGAACCCTTTTCACTACTATCTGGGTTTCTTTATTTGAGGCTGCCTCATTTCTTGTTAATCTTTTTTTAGTTTTAAGTCAGGAAGGTGAAGCTATCATGCATTTGTACGGAACCGGTGGTGTCAATGAGCGTGGACATCTGGAGATTGGCGGAGTGGACACGATCGAACTGATCGAAAAATTTGGTACACCATTATATGTTTATGATGTAGAGCTAATTCGTGAACGAGCAAGAGGGTTCAAGAGAACTTTTGAGGAATTGGGGATATCAGCACAAGTTGCTTATGCAAGTAAAGCCTTTTCTTCGATTGCCATGATCCAGTTGGCTGATCAAGAGGGCCTTTCTCTCGATGTTGTCTCAGCAGGGGAATTATATACGGCAATTAAGGCGAATTTCCCAACTGAACGCATCCACTTTCATGGAAACAACAAAAGTGAAGAAGAGCTACATATGGCTTTGGATTATAAAATTGGCTGTATAGTAGTCGATAATTTTTCAGAGTTGGAACTGTTAGAAGAGATTTGTACAAATCGTGAGCAAAAGGTGAAAATCCTTCTTCGTGTAACACCAGGCATCGAAGCCCATACGCATGATTACATCTTGACAGGGCAAGAAGATTCGAAATTTGGTTTTGATCTTATTAATGGCCAGGCTGAAGAAGCCCTTAAACAAGCACTACAAAGCGAATGGCTGGAAGTGCTAGGATTGCACTGCCATATTGGTTCCCAGATCTTTCAAACGACTGGTTTCCTTCTTGCCGCTCAAAAAATTATCGGCAAGTTGAATGATTGGCATGGTACTATAGGTTTTCAACCAAAGGTATTGAACCTCGGAGGAGGATTCGGAATTCGGTACACTCAAGAGGACGACCCGCTACCTGCTTCTCAGTATGTAGAAGAAATCGTTAGGGAAGTGCAGAACCTGATTGCCGAATCCGATTTAGGAATGCCTGAAATCTGGATCGAACCCGGTCGTTCATTAGTCGGAGATGCTGGTATGACTTTGTATAAAGTCGGTTCTGAAAAGGAAGTGCCTAATGTCCGTAAATATGTTGCCATTGATGGGGGCATGAGTGATAATATACGTCCAGCACTTTATGAAGCTAAGTATGATGCAATTCTTGCAAATCGGCCACTGGATCCTGTAGAAGAAACAGTGTCCATAGCTGGGAAATGCTGTGAAAGCGGAGATATGTTGATTTGGGATTTACCATTGCCTAAAGCAGGACGCGGGGATGTATTGGCAGTCTTTTGTACAGGGGCATACGGATATTCCATGTCGAATAATTACAATCGGATTCCGAGACCGGCTGTCGTCTTTTGTGAAAATGGGGAAGCTCGATTAGTTATCAAACGCGAGACCTTCGATGATCTTATCCATTTGGATTTGGCCCTTCATGAAGCCGCAGTCTTGAATAAAGAATAAAAAGAGGGTGGCATAGGCCATCCTCTTTTTATTTATATCAGCTGAAAAATGATTTGATCGCGTCTATTAAACTACTGAAAACTTCTTTCAATTTATCTAAAAATGATTGACCTTCTTCGGACTCCAGAAAATTGGATAGCTTATCTTTTGCAGCAGTAAGCTGATCGCCGACAGCGTTCCAATCAATATTCAATTCTTTTAGCTTATTGAATAAATCAATTAAACTTTGAACTTGAGCCTCATTTAAGGCGATTCCAAGTTCTTTTGCTGAAGATTCGACAACATCGCGAACCTCTTCGGTATTGGCTGGTGGATTTTCAGCCATATTTTCTTTGATTTTCGTTACCAGTGCAGAGGCTTCCTCCGTACCGATTTCATCACCTAACTTGGCTGTTTTGACCATTTCCTCATTTGCTGCCTGTTTCACGTCTTCCGGAATCTTCTTATCGGAAGAAATCTCATATGCTTTGATGACTCCTGTCAAAGCCGCTGTACCGGAAACAGGAATAGGTGCTGTCACATAAACGGTAGCATCTTTTACACCTGCAGTGGCCAGAGCATTGATATACATTTCATCGGTGACCCAGTTAATGTTTTTCGACTCCAGTTTAAGGCCAGTACCTTTTTCCTCCAGTGTAATGGCAGAGGATGAAATCGCTTTTGTACCAATCAGTCGGCTGGCGATATAATCTCCTAGGTATTCATGTTCCTCCGCATTTGTAACCGTTAAAACCTCGACATCATTGGGGGCTTTCATTTCTGACAAAATCATATTTTTTTGTTCGTTTGTCAAATTTTCACCAAGTGTGACGATCATTTCACCAACAGCTGCATCTGCAAAAGCCTTATATGGCAATAATAGACATAATAAAATAGTTACAATGACCCATTTATTACTTTTTTTCATGATAATCCTCCTTAACTTTTCCTGCTGAATTGGTATCTTTCATTTAAAGGGCGGCGCTTTAAATGAAGATTCATAGTATTGGACGAAACAAAGGATAAAAAAGATACATATTTTCTTTAAAAAAATAATATGGCCCAAGAAAGCTAATGATCTTTCAAGGGAGAAAAATGATTGCATCCTTGTTTTTTATACCTAAGAGGCACTCTATGAACCTAAGATCACTTTATCAATGTAGTAAAATCGAAGCAAGATTGCAAGGATATTTGTCAGAATGTGTTAGGTTATAGTAAAATGAATTCGATATTTAAATATTTGGACCATTAATAAAGGGAGTATGGGATGAGGAAAAGTAATAAAACTCTTTTACTTATGATGCTTGTTATCGCTTTGATGTGGGGGATCGTATATTGGCTGTTTATCGCGTAGCACATAGCACATCCATAAATCAAGTGCTGAAAGTGATGTTGAAACGTACGAAGTTTTTATGTATGATGGAAATGTTATAAGTGAGGATTATTATTCAAAGCGAATTAATTGGAATCAGGTAGATAATAAAACGTTATTTAGTAACGAGGGATATTATGTTGATTAAGTATAAGAAAAGTTATGAGAAATTTGCCATGGGATTATTATCTTTCATGCCAAATGAAAAAGAGATAAAAGTGCTTCGGAATACGATGAAGAATTATGAAACAGATGAAAATCTACAGCTGTTCTTATGGAAAGATGAAGAGATTATAGGCTTGATCGGAATAGAAGCCTCTCAAAATCACATTGAGATTCAACATATATCTGTAAATCCATCTTTTCGGAAGCAAGGTATCGGTAAAATGATGGTCAGGGCTCTTAAGGAGCAATATCCTGACAAAGAATTAAAGGCAAATGAGTTTACGGAAAGCTTTCTTGACAGGTGCGAAGAAATCTGAATATGAAAGTGAGAATGGAGGACAGCCTTTAAGGGCGGTCCTCCATTCTTTTTCGAAGGGATAGTTGTCGAGCCCTTTCAGAAATAACATCCGAACGGTCGCGCATTAGATGCTTATCAACTATTGCTGAATTAGCCATGTCACTTTTTGCGCACCATATGTATCCTTCATGCAGGCACATCGACTGGCATTTTTCGATCAACCCTTGATCTGCTATCGGAAGATTAATGCTTTCATATGGCTTTTGGGATAACATTCGTTCGAGGGTGTTCTCGAGCAAATTGAATAGTTCTTCGGAATCAAGCCCCAACTTTAGGAGCTCGGGCTTTTTAGAGTGGAGATTAGCTAGGGCTTTAGTTAGGGTCCTGACAGCCCCCTTATTGTTTCCCCTGCGATCATGGTATAGGGCAACAGCAATTTGAATGAGGCCGACCCAATGGGAGTCACGCTCTTTTGGAGCGGTTTCCTTCCAATATTCTTCAAGAATTTCATGACATTCGAAGTAATCCCTTGTCCCATGGAAATGTACAAGGAAAGAAAGGTAGTCGTCCGCGTAATTCAATAGGAGCACCCCTTTTGTTTTGATGGTATCATCTAAGGCAGAAAAGCCATTTTTCCATAGCCTTTCACCTGCAATGTTTACTTTCTAAGTTTAGCATAGAATTTTTTCTTGGAAAATAAAGAAAGCCGATTGCAATGCAATCAGCTTGATTCATCAGTCTTCCATTAACAACAAGAAGCACCGACGATTACTAACAAAATGAACAATACTACAATAAAGGCGAATCCGCCGCCGTGTCCAAAACCACCTGCACCCATAATAAGTACCTCCTTTGTTCTGCTATTCTTACATTTCTAGGTTATGTTGTATTTAAGAATGTGATTGGGCATCGACCCAATTGTCACAATTCCATTAAAAGAACTTTTTTCAAGGTCCGTAAATTATTATTATTGGATAAAGGGCGGCAATCCACTATACTTGATTAGGAAAAGAAATAGGCCTATGGGCCAATTGGATTTAAATGGGGTAATTTAATGGGTTATAATATAAAAATTGACGCTTTCGAAGGTCCGATGGATTTACTCCTACATTTGATAAATCGACTTGAAATAGACATCTACGATATTCCCATGGCAGATATTACAGATCAATACCTAGGTTACATCCATACCATGCAGCACCTTGAATTGGATGTGGCCAGCGAATATTTGGTAATGGCTGCAACGCTGCTTGCTATAAAGAGTAAAATGTTGCTGCCAAAGCATGAAGATGAACAATTGATCGATGAAGATGGGGAACTATTTGAAGAAGATCCACGAGATGAGCTTGTGGAGAAGCTTTTAGAATATAAAAAGTATAAGCATGCGGCCGAAGAATTTAAAGGGATGGAAGAAGAACGCAGTTTGATGTTCACTAAACCTCCAAGTGACTTGTCCGGATATGTTAAAGAAGCGGAAAGTGATAAACAAGAGTTGAATATCAGTCTATATGATATGTTGGGCGCTCTGCAAAAATTGCTCCGCAGACAAAAAATACAAAAGCCGCTTTACACGAAAGTAACGAAACAAGAGATATCGATAGAAAAACGCATGGATGAAATCCTGATGGAGTTACAATCCATCAAAGGAAAGAAAAGCTTTTTTGAACTGTTTTCGGTTCCGGTTAAAGAGCATATTGTCATCACCTTTATGGCGGTACTGGAACTAATGAAACTAAATGAAATCAACGTTGAACAAGAAGATAATTTTTCGGAAATCATGATTGCAGCTAAGAAAGGTGTAGAGCCAGTTGGAAGTTATTAATTGGAACGGGATTCTTGAGGCATTACTGTTTGCGGCTGGAGATGAAGGACTCTCCATCAAACAGATTGCGTCAGTCCTAGAAATTACAGAATATCAAGCAACGGACATCGTTGAAAGTTTAAAGGAAGAATATATATCGGATGCACGCGGAATTCAAGTGATTGAAATAGCGGGTGTTTATCAAATGACGACAAAAAAAGTACACTCGGATTACTTGAAAAAACTTGTAGAAACATCAAGCACACAAGGCTTATCCCAGGCTGCTTTGGAAACACTCGCAATCATTGCATATAAGCAGCCGATTACTAGAGCTGAAATTGATGAAATTCGTGGTGTCAAAACAGAACGTCCCATTCATACACTTGTCGCCAAAGTCTTAATAAAAGAGGTCGGACGTGCTGAAGGGTCCGGTCGGGCTTACTTATATGGAACAACAAAAGAGTTTTTGGATTACTTCGGATTGAATTCCATCGAAGAATTACCGCCGCTTGCCGATAATTCGGATGATAGCTTCGAAAATGGTGAAGCGGATTTGTTTTTTGAAAAATTTCAGCAAACAATCGAATAATTGTGATAATATAGAAAAAATGAATGCGGGGGGATTGCGGGTGCAAATCGTAGCATGCAATGGATTTGAGCTTGAAAAAGAGAAGTCAAATTCGCCGGAGGAATTTTTTAACCGATCCGTTATACAATACGTAAAGGATGGAAAAGAAAAGACACTGAATGTACTGTATCTTCGTTATTTTGATGAGATGGTTTCTCGTTTTACACCCTATCCCGCCAATCCTATATTCAAAAGTTTTAACAGAGATATTTATCTGGCTGATATCATTGCCATGGTCTGCCTGCTCAAAGACCCGAGTTTGATCAACCGAAAACGTATATATATAAATTCAGAAAAAGAGTTAGCTAGTTATTTCGAAAATATAGATTTTGAAAAATTGGAGAAAGTGTTTATATCTATTGACCAAGCTAAACCATATAATATAGAATCACATGTTGACTATTATATTCAATCTTAATCATTTTGAGGAGGGTTCACGGTTGGGGAATACATTGGTAAAATCTCAGCTTGAGGATGTAAAAAGCTTTTTAGAAACGACAGTGGCTCAGCTAGAAGAATTCATAAATCAGACGACCTATTCTAAGCTGCAAGAAGAAAAGCCTGGTGATGAAACCTATTATAAAGGAGTCCTTTCCAGTTTAAGAAGATTGCTCGTCAGTTGTGAAGAGGGCTTGGAAGCTTGTCAAATCGTTCTTAAAAATGATGTCTTTAATAAAGCGGCAGCTGAAAAGACTCTTTATAGGGTATATCATCAATGTATCGAAGAATACTTTTCCCCAAAATCGGATCGTTGGTTTGAGGACAGCAGATCTGCATATACAGGAAAAAACTCGATTAAATTTCACCAAAGTGTACCCGACAGCATAATATCCATTCTGAAGGTAGTAGAAAGTGGATTCCAGACCATGCGTGAAGAATTGGAGTTTTATGAAACGGATTACCGAACGAAAATGTTACAGTCATGATATAGAAACAGCAAGGCTTAATAGGCCTTGCTGTTTTTTTATATATAAATGGAATCTCCGCTTAATCGAAACATAAAATACTTTGATGATTTATGTGCCATAAGGTTACAAGGAGGTTGAAAGATGTCTGAAGAAAGAGAGTACGCAAAAGAGGTAAGTGATTGGATTGACGAGATCATGGAATATCTTGAGAAGATCGATATCACAGATTCGAATTTGTTGTCAAATATTGAACGGCTTTCCCAGTGGACCAAAGATTTGGATACGGAAGAAATAGATTATGAAGACATGGTCCTCATTGAAGAAGAGATGACTCGGGTCTACGGGGAAATTGAAGAAATCGCTAGAGATTATGGTATACAGGAAAGGCAATCAGTACCAATTGGGAAGCATACGCTACCGCCGTTACCGTATGCTTATGAAGCGTTGGAACCGACGATTTCAAGGGAAATCATGTACTTGCACCATGATAAGCATCATCAAGCCTATGTCGATGGTCTGAATAAAGCGGAAATGATGATGAAAAAAGCGAGGGAAACGAATGATTATTCCTTGTTGAAACATTGGGAAAAGGAAGCCGCCTTTCATGGTTCGGGTCATTATCTTCATACATTATTTTGGGAAGTGATGATTCCAGGAGGAGGCGGGCAGCCAAAGGGAGACTTACTTAGACAGATAGAACAGGACTTTGGAAGCTTTGCAGCCTTTAAAACTCAGTTTAGTGAAGCGGCCAAACAGGTTGAAGGTGTTGGCTGGGCGATTTTAGTCTGGGTTCCACGTACCCGGCGTCTTGAAATACTTCAATCGGAACTGCATATGGTATTAACCCAGTGGGATACGATTCCAGTCCTTGTTCTGGATGTGTGGGAACATGCTTATTACCTGCAATATAAAAACAATCGGGCAGCTTATGTGGATAAATGGTGGGACGTGGTAAACTGGCCGCAAACAGCTGTAAGGTTCACCGAAGCGAAGAAGCTTATTTGGAAAAAACAATAACGGATAAAATAAAAGAATGACATTGGATAACCAATTCAAAGAGCCGGGCCGTGATGGTTCGGTTTTTTTTGCTGAAATCATGTCGGAAGAATCGTTTAGGGAAAAAATGGCAATGATATAAAGGAATGGCCTTTCAATAAAAAAATTGGATGAAAAAAAGCTATTGATTCTCATTTAAAGTTGATTATTTGATTGAAAAGGGGGCGATAAAACCATTTGAAATAATGAGCTTGATTCTTATTTTTTACTCTTGAAATAACATTGGAAAGGTTTGAAATATGCTATTTTGTAGTGCCATGCCT